>JAFVEX010000021.1 GCA_017475785.1 Eubacterium sp.
TGGAAGCAAAATATCGAAGTCAGACAGCGCCTCTTTAGTGATGGTTTTTATAGTTCCGCCCGGAGCGCGACGAGCCTCTTCGATGAACTTCTGTTTGATAACATACGCCCAGAAATCTGTATCTGTTTGAGATTTATATTTTTCAAAAATCAGAACCGTTCTATCTACAAAAGCCCCGTATTGCGCCACTGCAACACGTCCAATGCTCCCCTGAAGAGTGACAAGAACCTGACCCTTATCGGCAAACACACTCATTGGTTGCGCTAATTGGCTAATCTTCTGTTTCGTGTCATCCGCCAACTTCATATTGTCCGTAACATCAATTACTTGGACAAATGGCATAGCTCCTTCACCGTCATACCACTCTTTCCTTCCATAAGGCTGAGGGAACGATCCGCGACGATAAGATGCATGCTCACCGAGCTTACGCTGTTCCCAAGAATAACTACATAGACAAAAGGTGGCCACTAGATATATGTGGTCACTTTTATCATTGCCAAATTTTTAGAAAGAAGGTGATTGTATGGCAAAGAAAAAGACTCTTGAAGAGCTGCAGACCGAGCAGATGAATGCCGAGCGTGAGCTGAAGATCGCAAAGCAGAACATCCGGATCCTGCAGCACCAGGCAGCCGAACTGACACGCCGAGAGCGGACCCACCGGCTCTGCACACACGGCGCGATGCTGGAGCAGTATCTGAAACCGGAAGTCTTTACAGATGAGCAGATCGAAGAAATTCTCAGAACCATTTTCAGACGGAACGATGTGACAGTATTCATCAACGACATTGCGAAGCAAGTAAAATCGGCTGATGAGGCGGATACAAGCTAAGTCCCTTCGGTAGAAGGGCGCAATTATACACCGGTTCCGGTGAATTGCGTTCTCCGAAGGCTCCATGCGGAGTGCCCGACTTCGGCCTGGCACTGCCCGGCCAGGCTTCCGTCACAGGGGACACTGCGTTTCCCCTGCGCTGGCTCTGCCAGCTACCCTTTATTTCGGCAAGCGTCACAGTCCGGATCTTCCGTTCCGACGCATGTCATCAAGATCAAAATAAAATACTCTCTCACTATGCCGTTTGCGAAATCTGCGACGGCATTTTATTTTGCCCATTTTTGAAAGGAGCGATGCGTATGCCTTGTCCGCATTACAGAATCAAGATCAGCAGCCGAGCGAAAGGAAAGAATACCGTGGCCCAGGCTGCCTACCAGAGCGGTGAGCGTCTCTTTGATGAGCGCAGTCACCGCACAAAAGATTATCGCGAAAAGCGCGGAATCGTTTTTACAGAAATCCTTCTTCCAGAGAATGCGCCGCCGGAATATTCCAACCGGAACACGCTTTGGAATGCAGTTGAGGCTGTGGAAGGCCAATGGAACTCGCAGCTTGCCAGACGATTTGAGATTGCGCTGCCGATGGAGCTGCCGATCGAGACTTCCGTTGAACTGATCCGTCAGCATGTGCAGGAACAGTTTGTGTCGAAAGGCATGATTGCCGATCTTGCCGTTCATGATTCCTGGCCGCCGGGACACAATCCCCATGCCCATGTCATGCTCACCATGAGGCCGATGGATGAGCAGGGCCGGTGGCTTCCGAAGTCAAAAAAGGAATATGTCCTGGATGAAAATGGAGAACGGATCCAGCTGCCGTCAGGAGAATGGAAATCGCAGAAAGTCAACACGGTTGACTGGAACGAACAGTCCAATGCGGAGACCTGGCGGCACGCCTGGGAAGAACTCCAGAATGAATATCTGCAGAAGGCTGGACGTGAGGAACGCATCGATATGCGGTCCTACGAAAGACAGGGAATTGAGAAGATCCCGATGGTGCATCAGGGACCGGCAGTCACGGCGATGGAAGCCAGAGGAATCCAAACCGATATCGGAAACCTGAACCGCGACA
>JAFVEX010000203.1 GCA_017475785.1 Eubacterium sp.
AAGTATCCCGCAAAGTTTAATGTAATTGACAGGTTGGATACGCATGAGAGTCTTCCGGAGCATTACCCTAATGTAGACGCTGCTTCAAAGAAGGCTAGAACCGTCGGCATTATTTCCTGCGGATGGGATCCGGGCATGTTCTCCCTGTCCCGTGTGTACGCGAATGCGATTTTGCCCGACGGCAAGGACTACACATTCTGGGGAAAGGGTGTCAGTCAGGGTCATTCCGACGCGATCCGGCGGATTGAAGGCGTGAAGGATGCGCGCCAGTACACGATCCCGGTAGAGGAAGCGCTCCGCGCGGTGCGCGCGGGCGAAGATCCGGAGCTGACGACCAGAGAAAAGCATACCCGCGAGTGCTTCGTCGTTCTGGAGGATGGCGCGGACGCGGATTCTATAGAGCGTCAGATTAAGGAAATGCCGAACTATTTCTCTGATTACGATACGACGGTTCACTTTATCAGTGAAGAAGAGCTGCAGAAAAATCACAGCGGTCTCGCGCACGGCGGCTTTGTCATCCGTTCCGGACAGACCGGAGTGAACAAGGAGCACAAGCACATAATTGAGTACAGCCTCAAGCTGGATTCCAATCCGGAATTCACAACCAGCGTACTGATTGCGGCTGCCCGCGCGGCGAAGCGCATGGCAGACGAGGGTCAGTCCGGCGCAAAGACAATGCTTGATATTCCGCCGGCATATCTCTCGGAGAAGAGCGGAGAAGAGCTGCGGGCACATCTGCTGTAAAGAGTGCCCCTTAATTGCAGAATGATGAGGTGATTGTCAGACTGCATCAGACTTTTTCTACAGATAAACAGCCGCGCGGCGCAGTTCATTTGAATGCGCCATGCGGCTGTTTGATTATCTTGATTCTGTTATTTCTATTTCCTGAGCAGAAATTTCTTTCCCGGCAGAACGGCCTGACAGATGGCAGCTGTTATCCTGTCCGTTTGAACGGTTCAACTAGCCGGCAGCTGTCATTCTGTCCGTTTAAACGGCTTGGCTAGCTGGCAGCTGGCGTTCGGTTCGCTTCTGGCGGAATGGCTTAGCAGCCTGCCTGCTCCTGCTTCTGTGCCTGGCTTGCGGCCCAGAGCTCATCTGCGACCGGTGCCCAGTTCTTTGCGTACTGCTCTGTCTTTGCGCAGAGATGCTCAGCGGATTCAGGATCGGTGTAGTCGGTGTTGACGGCGCCGGTTTCCTTGACCAGCTTCGTCAGGGCGCCGGAGTTTTCAAGCATCGGGCAAGGCTTCAGCATGTTGTCGTTGAACGGCTGGTTGTCGTGGTATGCCTGGAAAATCGGGCTCCGCAGCGCGTCCAGCAGGGAAACGTCGTGGATATTGACGTTTGAGTAGTGGATGAACACACAGGGCTCCACCGCGCCTGCAGCGTTGATATGCAGGTACTTGCGTCCGCCGGCGATGCAGCCGCCGACATACTGTCCGTCGTTCTGGAAGTCCATTGCGAAGATCGGCTTTGTCGCGCGGAAGTGGCGGATGGTGTGGTACATCTTGATCCGCTGCTCCGGGTTGACCATCAGCTCCGGCGTAGCAGACATACCGACCGGCATGAAATGGAAGTACCAGACAAACAGCGCGCCCTCATTCACGATACCGTCGATGAACTCATCACTTGCGACGTCATCGATATTCTTGCTGGTATAGCATACAGAGATACCGAACGCAAGCTTATGCTCACGCAGGAGACGCATCGCGTTGTGAACCTTCTCATAGACGCCCTGGCCGCGGCGGCCGTCATTCGCCTCCTCAAATCCCTCAAGAGAGATTGCAGGCACGAAGTTCTTGACGCGGAGCATCTCGTTGCAGAATGCCTCGTCAATCAGGGTTCCGTTTGTAAAGGAAAGGAACTCAGAGTCCGGATGTGCCTCGCAGAGGCGGATGATGTCTTTCTTGCGCACGAGCGGCTCGCCGCCTGTGAAGATAAACATGTATGTGCCGAGCTCATTTGCTTCCCTGACGATCCGGTCGAGATCCTCATAGGTCAGGTTCAGCTGGTTTCCGTACTGAGCCGCCCAGCAGCCGGTGCACTTGAGGTTGCAGGCAGAGGTAGGATCCATCAGGACTGCCCACGGGACGTTGCAGTTATATTTCTCGGCAACTTCAAACTGACGGGCGGAACCTTTCAGGCTGGCGTTGGTAATGAAGTTCTCAAAGAACGTCTTGCGCACGCCAGGATCCAGCTCGTACAGCTTCAGAATCATATCATAGTAATTTGTCTTGCGGTCGATCGCGTCACGGATCGCGTTGCGCTGCCCGGTGTACCAGTCATCCGGAACAAGCTTGTCCACAAGATCCATGAGCTTCGGAATGTTTTCTTCCGGATTTTTCTCAAGGTAATTCAGTGCTGTCTGAATCGCTTTTGTGATGGCAGCAGTTTTTACCCTTTGTGCTACAGAGGCCATAGTAATTTCTCCCTTCTTTTTCGCCGGTCATCGGGGCGAACTTTTTCACGATCTCATACGATTGATCCAAACCGTCTGCTATTATACGGGTCAGATTATTTAAAGTCGAGCAGGAAACCAGAAAAACGATAGGACAAATTCTAAAAAGTGTTCTAAAATGGGACAGATCATTCAATCTGTCCCATGGATAATAAGGAGAAGAATGCGTCAGGAGACAGCCCAGAAACAAGATAAACCTTTTACAACCGGAAAAACTCTGCTATAATGTGCACGTACATATGAGGAAGGTGAAACTAACTCACAATAATGGATCTGATTTCCCGGGGACAGATTTCTAAAAATGATTCTGGAATGTCCGCTTCCCGAAAAAGTGAACAAGCAGTTGTCTGATTGTTGCGTCAGAGAAAGCGCTCTCTGCGGGAAAATAATGCAGAAGAAATTCGCAGCAAGTAGATTAGAGGAGAGGTTATACAGATGAAGGCCGGCAGCGGTGAAAACATTAAGACAGACCAGCAGGCATCACGCACAGCGGTTAAAAGGCGTGATCTGATCCTTTTGCTGGCGCTTCTGGCCGCGGCCGGGCTTCTGTTTCTGGCTTTCCGCCTCACCCGCCAGTCAGACGGATCGCTGGTGGAAGTGCGGGTGAACGGAGAGCTGCACAGCGCGTACAGGCTGGATGAGCCTTGCGTTTTCCAGGTCAGGACTGAAAGCGGAACGAATGTGTTCCAGATTGAGGACGGGGCAGTATATGTGCTGGAGGCAGACTGCCCGGGTCAGGACTGCGTGAGGCAGGGAAAGATCAGCAGACGCGGAGAAATGATTGTGTGTCTGCCGCACAGAGTTGTGGCAGAGATTACCGCCGGCAATTCTGCTGAAGACGCCGGCAAACCAGACGAATCGGTTGTGGAGGATGGATTTGATACGGTAGCAAAGTAGCTATTGTGACAGCAGCAGAAAGGACGAAGGCCTCCCGGGGTTTATGCCCCGCAGGTGCCTTTTGCGAGAAAGGCGGAAAGTATTAATGAAGCAAAAACAGTCACCGGCAAGGCGGATTGCGGTCAGCGCAATGTTTATCGCGCTGGCAATGATTTTTTCATATGTAGAAACGCTGATCCCGGTGAATTTCGGAATTCCCGGGATCAAGCTTGGACTTGCAAATCTCGTGATTATGGTTGGACTTTTTATCATGAAACCAGGAGAAGTGCTGGTGATATCGGTTGCGCGGATTTTGCTGGTCGGTTTTTTGTTTGGAAATGGCGCTTCAATCCTCTACAGCCTCGCAGGCGGTCTCCTTAGCTTTTTGGTGATGCTGCTGCTGATCAGGTTCAGCCGGTTTTCCATTCTGGGTGTGAGCATTGCCGGAGGCGTCTCCCACAACATCGGGCAGCTGACCGTCGCGGCGCTGGTGGTGCAGAATATCAGAATGGCATATTATTTGCCGGTTTTGATAGTGTCAGGCGCAGTTACAGGCTTTTTGATCGGATTGCTGTCCGGCAGGATCGTGCCGGTGCTTTCACGGCTGCAAAAATCGTAGCCTGCCGCAAGCTGTCATTCGGGCAGCGGCGCGATTTTTTCCCGGTAGACGCGCCGGTAGAAGATCGTAGTCAGCAGCACTGAGACGAGTTCCGCGATGACATAAGAGAACCAGATCGCGGGCAGTCCGCCCTGCGCCCGGAATATGACCGCGAGAATGAACGCGGATGGAAGCAGTACAAACAGCTGGCGGGCCAGGGAGTTGATCATGCTGTAAACCGCGCTGCCGAGTGCCTGCATCGTGGATCCGAGAATAATACAGTAGCCCGCGAAGATGAAGCTGATGCTGATAATGCGCAGCGCCGGCACGCCGATCGAGAGCATGTTTTCGGAGGCGTTGAAGATGCCGAGCAGCTTGTCCGGTATGATCCAGAATGCCGCTAGTCCCGCAAGCATCAGACAGACTGCGGCGAAGACGCCCAGCCGGGTCGTATCTGTGATCCGTTTTCGATGCTGCGCGCCGTAATTGTATGCCACGATCGGAACGATTCCGTTGTTCAGGCCAAATACGGGCATGAAGAATACGCTGTTCAGCTTGAAATATACGCCAAAGACTGCTGCCGCGGTCGAATTCTTCAGATATTGCATCAGGATCAGGTTCATTCCGAAGGTCATGACGGATCCGATACTGGCCATGATAATAGAAGGAATACCGATTTTATAAATAATAAGGATCAGCCTGCCTTCCGGGCGGAATCCCCGCATGTTCAGTGAGATTTCCCGGTTGAGCTTCAGGTTCAGAAAGACACCCAGAACGGCAGCGACAGACTGCCCGATCACGGTGGCGGCAGCCGCGCCGGCGACGCCCATCTGCGGAAACGGTCCGAGGCCGAAAATCAGCACCGGATCCATGATGATGTTGATGATGGCGCCGGTCATCTGGCTGGTCATCGTAAAAATTGTTTTGCCGGTCGCGGTCAGCAGCCGTTCCATCGTCACCTGGAAGAAGACGCCGAAGCACAGCCCGCCGCAGATCTGCATGTAGGAGACGCCGTACTGGTAGATCAGTGGATTGTCGGTCTGCACATGCATGAAAGGACGCGCAAGCAAAAGCATCAGAATCGAGACGGCAATGCTGCTGACAAAGGAAAGAAAGATGGCGTGGCGCGCGATTTTGTTGGCGTGGTCAAATTCTTTGGCGCCGAGCGCGCGCGAAAGCAGCGCGTTTACACCGACGTTGGTGCCGGTCGCGATCGAAATCATCAGAGTCTGCATCGGGAAAATCAGCGAGACTGCAGTCAGCGCTTCCTCGTTGACACGCGATACAAACATGCTGTCGACAATGTTATAAAATGCCTGAATGAGCATCGAGATAATGATAGGGAGCGAAATCTGCAGCAACAGCTTACCCACCGGCATCGTGCCCATTTTGTTTTCCTGTCTGGCGGCCTGTTCCATGAATAATCTCCTTTTCGACCTTAGCAGATCATTCTGCAATAACTGTACCAAATGACTTGGCTAAATATCCATTTGCTTCATCAGAAAATCTTGACGCAGTCCGCTACGCCTGCGTTTTTCTTCTTTGCAGAATGAATATTTATCCTGCGTCATTGGTCCGGTTATTTCTTGAACGCTCTACCAGGGAAACGCAGAAATTGTGTGAAAATTATGAGAGACTGCCGGAATTGCGGATGCGCAGCAGCTGATCCAGAATCCGGGCCGCTACATCCTCCTTGCTCATGAGAGAAAGCTGTTCCGTGCGGTCTGCCGTGACGAGCGTCACAACATTGGTGTCGGTGCCGAAGCCGGCACCTTTTACTTTGACGTTATTGCCGGCTATGAGATCGAGGTTCTTCTTTTTCAGCTTGCCGCGCGCGCGCTCCTCCAGATCGGAGGTCTCCATCGCAAATCCGCACAGCAGCTGCCAGGGATGCTGGTGGTCGACGAGGTACTGCAGGGTGTCCGGCGTGCGCTTCAGGGCGATAGAAAGGTCATCGTCCCGTTTCTTGACCTTTTCGTCCGAGACCTCAGCCGGCGCGTAGTCCGCGACAGCAGCAGCCTTGATGATGATGTCCTGCGCCTCGCTTCTGGAGGTTACCTCGCGGAACAGATCTTCTGCGCTCTGGATTGGCACCACAGTAGTAAACGCCGGAGGATTGAGCGCGGTTTTTCCGGTGACAAGTGTCACATCTGCGCCGCGGAGCGCCGCGATTTTTGCTATCGCGTAGCCCATTTTCCCGCTGGAATGATTTGTGATATAGCGAACCGGATCAATTGCTTCCTGCGTGGGACCGGCCGTTACCAGAATTTTCAGCCCGGACAGATCCTGCTCAAAAGCAGCCGTGCGGAGCACATACGGCAGAATGTCCGACGGATCCGGAAACTTGCCGCTTCCGGTGTCGCCGCACGCCAGCAGGCCGCTGGCCGGCTCAATCACAGTCCAGCCGTACTGCTTCAGAAGCCGCAGATTGTTCTGTGTGACCGGGTTTTCGTACATGCGCGTGTTCATCGCCGGAGCGATCAGCTTCGGGCAGGTACACGCGAGGACAGTCGTCGTCAGCATGTCATCACAGAGACCGTGTGCCAGCTTAGCGGCGATGTTTGCGGTCGCCGGGGCAACCAGCACAAGATCCGCCTTTTTCGCAAGTTCTACGTGCGTCACCTCAAACGGATGATTCCGGTCGAACGTATCCGTCAGGCATTTTTGCTTCGTAAGCGTCTCAAATGTCAGCGGATGAATAAAGTTCGCGGCGTTTTCCGTCATTATCACGTGAACCTCCGCGTGCTGTTTAACCAGCAGGCTGGAGAGCTCCGCGGCCTTGTAGGCGGCAATTCCGCCTGTTACACCCAGTACAATGGTTTTTCCTTTAAGCATGATTGTTCTCCTGGCAGTTTTCCGGGGTTCCTGTTTGTTACACTTTAAACAAAAAAATTGTAGCATTATCCATAGTGGTGCGCAAGTATATATCATGGTGGCTGCAGGCGGCAGAGCTCTGCCCGCGCCAGTACATCACTTTTTTAAACAGCTGAACCGGATGCTCCGGACGGCATATTTATCTTCGAACCGGATGCCACAGACGGCATATTTCTCTGCGTGATTCGCGCACATCCGCCGGGTGTTTTCGCGCATGTGAACTTGCTGTGAAATCGCTGAAATGTGTGTGAATTCTATTGTAAAACCGGTCATCCTGTGATACAATCCTCTCGGTTCGGGCGAGAGCCCGGGATGTAATTGTATCCCGGAAGCCTGTGGATTAATTTGAATACCGGAATTGCGGTCCGTTTTTTGCGCGCGCCATACCTTCAGGATGACAGTTCGCAGAAATTCCGCACAGGAAGGATTCCAGAAGATCCGCAGCCGCGAAGGGAATAATAACAGGAGGAAAAAATCATGAAAAACAACCCATCTGCTACTGTCAAACTCGTCACAATTGGCCTGCTGACCGCCGTCCTTCTTCTGATGGCATACACCCCGTTTGGATATCTGAATATCGGACCGCTGGCAATCACCTTTAATATGATTCCGGTCGCGATCGCGGCGATTGCGCTGGGGCCTGCCGGAGGCGCTGCTGTCGGCGCGGTGTTTGGGCTGACGTCGTTCCTGCAGTGCATCGGCGTAGGCGGAACGTCTGCGATGGGCGCAATGCTTTTCTCCATCAATCCGTTCCTGGCGTTTGTGCAGAGAATGGTGCCGCGTGTGCTCGACGGATTCCTGCTTGGGTTTATCTTTAAGCTTGCCAGAAAGCGCGGGAATGCATTTGTGGCTTCTTCGGTGACAGGTTTCTTCGCGGCGTTCCTGAACACGGCATTTTTTATGAGTTCTCTGGTTCTGCTTTTTGGAAAGACACAGTATGTACAGGAGATGATGGGCGGAAAGAATGTCATTGTTTTCATCTGTACACTGGTCGGAATCAACGCGGTATTTGAGATGCTGGCGTCTACGATCATCACGGGCGCGGTAGGCGCCGCACTGATCAAGGCGAAACTGATCCATGTGCCGGCACGAAACAAGCCGGTTCCGGCGGAGGCGTAATAAATGGTTCTTTTGTTTGATATCGGGAATACCAGTACGGTACTCGGTTTTATGCGGGATGATAATCTGGCATTTACGGAGCGGATTCCCACAGCAGGCGCGGATAAGCATGAGCTTATCCGCGCTGTGCTTCACGCCCACGATATCCAGCCGGAGATGATCCAGTCGGCGGTTTTGTCGTCGGTCGTGCCGCGGGTCGCGGAAGAAATCCGGAATGCGCTTCTAAAGATGCAGATCCATGACATTATGCAGCTGAGCTGTCACACCGACACAGGTCTGGGCTATCGCGTCGACAGGCCGGAAACGATCGGGGTAGATATGATTGCCGGAGCCTGCGCGGCAGTGAACCGGTTCGGCGCGCCGGTGATCGTGATCGATATGGGTACGGCAACGACGTTTGCGGCTGTGGACGAAGAAAAAAATTATCTCGGACATGTGATCATCCCGGGCGTGCATGTCGCGCTGTCTGCGCTCACAGAGCGCACGGCTCAGCTGCCGCAGATCGAGCTGACGGTTCCGCCTGGAGTAATCGGGAAAAACACCCAGGACGCGATGAAGAGCGGAAGCCTCTACGGAGCCGCGGCCATGATCGACGGGATGCTCGACCGGATTGCGGAGGAGTGCGGATGGCAGTTTGCGTGTGGGCAGGACACGCATGAGCAGGACGTGTGTAAGCAGTTTGCGCGTGAGCTGGGCGTGTGTGAGCAGGACACGCATGAGCAAGATGCGCGTGAGCAAGACATGGGTGGACAGGATGCGCGGGCACAGGAGCAGGAATGGAAGAAAATCGTCACGGTAGTCGCCACAGGCGGCCTGGCCGGGATTGTGACCCCGCTCTGCAGACATGAAATTATCCTGGACGACGTACTGGTGCTGGAAGGCATGTATGACGCCTGGCTCAGAAGCCGCGGCAAAGATGAATAGCGGTATTGACAAATCCGTCCAAAGCATTTATGGTGGTATAGGATCCTTTTGGAAGGAGAATCCGTATAATCTGAATATTGAGATCTTCGGGGCAGGGTGAAATTCCCGACCGGCGGTAAAGTCCGCTAGCGTGGCAACGGGTCGCAGACCTGGACATGCGCATGAACCGGTGCAATTCCGGTACCGACAGTAGAGTCTGGATGGGAGAAGGTAAAAAAGGCCGGCATTTGCCTGTCCGCCGGACGCAGTGTGACTGCGGCGGCTGGGAAAAGGCGGAATGCGGCATGATTCATTCAACGAGCAGCCCTGTGAGATTTCACAGGGCTTTTTGTTATAACAAAAAGCCCTTGGCTGATGCGCACGCTGCTGTAAGGAAGATGTCACCTGTCGGTGACCAGCAGCGGTCTTCGTTTCACTTCGGTCTGCCCTAAGCACTCGTCCACTGGACGAGCAGGGCCGCGCAAAGTCCGCAAGCGGACTTTGATCTATGATAGAAGAGTACTTTGTTTCAGAGCATTTAATGTCATACTGGAAAAGAGGACAGATGAATACACAGCAGTTTTTAAGTGACCAGGATTATATGCGCCGCGCAATCGCGCTGGCCAGAAAAGGCGAGGGGTGGTGCCATCCAAATCCGATGGTAGGCGCCGTGATCGTCAAGGATGGCCGCGTCATCGGTGAGGGTTACCACGCAAGGTGCGGCGAGCTGCACGCAGAGAGAAACGCGTTTGCTTCTCTGACAGAGCCGGCAGCGGGCGCGACCATTTATGTGACGCTGGAGCCCTGCTGCCACTACGGAAGGACGCCGCCCTGCACGGAAGCGATTATTGAACATCAGATCAGCCGTGTCGTGATCGGCTCCAGAGATCCAAATCCAAAGGTTTCCGGAGGCGGGGCGAGAGTGCTCCGCGAAGCCGGCATTACGGTGGAGGAGGATTTTCTGCGGGAGGAATGTGACGCGCTGAATCCGGTCTTTTTTCATTATATTACCAGTAAGACTCCCTATGTCATCATGAAATACGCGATGACCGCGGATGGAAAGATCGCGACGAAGACCGGCGTGTCGAAGTGGATCACAGGGGAGAAAGCGCGTACGCGTGTTCATGAACTGCGGCATGCCTGCATGGGTATCATGGCGGGAATTGGAACGGTGCTGGCAGACGACCCCATGCTGAACTGCAGAATCCCGAACGGCCGCGATCCGGTCAGGATTATCTGCGACAGCAGGCTGCAGATTCCGCTGGAATCAAATCTGTGCAGGACAGCCGGAGAAATTCCGTTGATTGTTGCCTGCGCGTTCCCGGGACTGCCTGTCGGACCGGTGGAAACCGCAAAGAATCTGATGCAGAAGGGCAGATCGGACAGCCCCTGGAATGTTCCGGAACAGACGCACGGATCAGACAGCCCCCGGAATACTCCGGAACAGACACACGGATCTGGCAATCCCCGGAATGCTCCGTTACAGACGCCCGGATCAGACAATCCCCGGAATGCTCCGTTACAGACGCCCGGATCAGACAGTCCCCGGAATGCTCCGGGTGAAATGTCCGGACAGGCTGCTCTTGAAAACCAGCCCGGAGAGCAGGTCATTGAAAAAATTCAAAAGCTGCAGGAGCTGGGCGTTCAGATCCTGAATGTGCCTGCGAAGAGCGGACACTCCGAACAAGTGGATGATTTCAGCCAGAGTCATCAGAACCAGCAGATCCAATCGGAGCAGCAGAATCTGGGAAATCAGATGATCCATTCGGACCAGCAGAATCTGGGAAATCAGATGATCCATTCGGACCAGCAGATTTTGGAAAACCAGCAGAACAGACAGGAACGTCAGGATCCTCAGAACCAGAAAAACGCCCGCGTGGATCTGCGTCTACTGGCGCAGCTGCTGGGACAGATGGAAATCGACAGTATCTTGCTGGAGGGCGGCGGCACATTGAATGAGAGTGCCCTGCGGGCAGGCATCGTTCACGAGGTGCGGGCGTTTATCGCGCCGAAGATTTTCGGGGGAAGCGCCAAATCGCCCGTAGAAGGAACCGGTGTCGCGTTTCCAGATGAATCGGTGCGGCTGTCCATGAAGAACGTGGAACAGATCGGAAAGGATCTGCTTGTGACCTGGTTGTGCAATGCCGGGTGGGATTGTGGAAGCACGAAGAGTGGAGCAATCTCAAAGTAATCATTTCAGTCCTTTTAGTGAGCAAATCATAACATAACACGAGGGAATCTATGTTCACAGGAATCATCGAAGAAGTAGGAAGTGTGAAGCATCTGTCAACGAGCGGCATCTCAGGGCAGATCGCGATCAAGGCGTCCAAAGTGCTGCAAGGAACCAAAATCGGAGACAGCATTGCGGTGAACGGCATCTGTCTCACGGTCATTTCTCTGCAGCCGGACGGGTTTACGGCGGACGTGATGGCGGAGACGGTGCGGCGCAGCGGGCTCGGTGCCTGCAGAAGCGGTGACCGTGTCAATCTGGAGCGCGCGATGGCGGCGGACGGACGGTTTGGCGGGCATATCGTGTCCGGCCACATTGACGGAACCGGCACAGTGCAGTCGCTTGTCCGGGAGGAAAACGCGGTCTGGGTGACAATCGCGGCACCCCCGGAGCTGCTGCGGTACATTGTTGAGAAGGGGTCGATCGCTATTGACGGGATCAGCCTCACCGTGGCGTACGTAGATGACAAAGTATTTAAAGTATCTGTCATACCGCACACAGGCGAAGAGACGACACTGCTTGGGAGGACGCCCGGCGAGACAGTCAATCTGGAGACAGACATCATTGGAAAATATGTCGAGAAGCTGATGCTGCCTTATGCAGCTGCTTCCGCAGGCGGTTCAGCCCAAACTTCAGCCGGGGCGGCCGGAGCAGGAAATGGATCGCTAACCGGAGCGGGAAGCAGCAGTGCAGGCGGACTGACCATGGAGTTCCTGCTTGAGAACGGCTTCTAGTACATTTCTTCTCAATTAACTTGCTATTTTACTTGCCCGAAAAACCATATAACTGCGTTGTCCTCAATCGACGATGCACCGCATCGCCTCATTCGTCCGCCTTGTTAGCGGGTTTTCAATATATCTACCAGGAGGTTCAATATGGAACAAAAGCACAATGATTACAACACGGTTGAACAGGCCATCGCGGATCTGAAGGCGGGGAAAATCATTCTCGTGACAGATGATCCGGACCGCGAGAATGAAGGAGATATGATCTGCGCGGCTGAATTCGCGACGCAGGAAAACATCAACTTCATGGCAACTCACGCGAAAGGCCTGATCTGCACGCCGATGAGCGCGGAGGTCGCCGCGCGGCTCGGTCTTCCGCCGATGGTGTCGGAAAATACCGATAACCACGAGACGGCCTTTACGGTATCGGTTGACCACATCGACACGACCACCGGTATTTCCGCAAAGGAGCGGTCTTATACCATGATCAAGTGCGCGGATCCGGATACAAAGCCGACAGACCTGCGCCGTCCGGGTCACGTCTTCCCGCTGATTTCCAGGTACGGCGGCGTCCTCGTGCGGAACGGTCATACGGAGGCCACGGTCGATCTGCTCCGCCTGGCCGGCATGACAGAATGCGGCGTCTGCTGTGAGGTTATGGCAGAAGACGGAACGATGATGCGCACACCGCAGCTCTGGGAGCTGGCGAAGAAGTTTGGTCTGACGTTTATCACCATCAAAGCGCTGCAGGACTATCTGCGCGTCTATGAGAGCCATGTCATCCGGGAGGCGGAGGCAAAGCTTCCCACCAGGTTTGGCGAGTTTCAGATGTACGGCTACATCAACGACATCACCGGCGAACATCACGTCGCGCTTGTGAAGGGCGATATCGGAGACGGCGAAAATGTCCTCTGCCGTGTTCACTCCGAGTGCCTGACCGGAGACACCTTCGGTTCACTCCGCTGCGACTGCGGAGCGCAGCTGCAGACCTCCATGGAAATGGTCGAAAAAGAAGGCCGCGGCATCATATTGTATATGCGCCAGGAGGGCCGGGGAATCGGCCTGATCAACAAGATCAAGGCGTACGCGCTGCAGGAGAAGGGATACGACACCGTCGAGGCAAACGAGAAGCTCGGATTCGCGGCTGACCTGCGCGAATACTGGGTCGGCGCGCAGATCCTCAGGGATCTCGGCGCGAAGAGCCTGCGTCTCCTGACCAATAATCCCGAAAAAGTTTATGGAATCGGTGATTTCGGTCTGGCAATCAATGAGCGCGTGCCGATCGAGATCCCCCCGCAGAAGTATGACCGGGCGTATATGAGTACGAAAAAAACCAAGATGGGGCATATTTTTAAGGCAATTGAAGTTTAATTCAAATACCATGCCGCAGGCAGCCGCCAAATCCGCGTAAAAAGCGGCCTGGGTCCGCTGCCTTCACATCTATAATAATCGATTAACTGAAGATTATCCGAAACAACAATACGAGAGAGGAGAAAAACATGAACAACATCAATTTGGTAGAAGGAAAAGTCGTCGCGAAGGAAGGCATGAAGGTGGGCATCGTTGCCGCGCGTTTCAACGAGATCATCGTCAGCAAGCTGCTGGGCGGCGCCGTGGACGGTCTGGTGCGCCACGGAGTCGATGAGGAGAACATCACCGCGGCCTGGGTTCCGGGCGCGTTTGAGATCCCGACCGCCGCGCTGAAGATGGCGCAGTCCGGCAAGTACGACGCGGTCATCTGCGTCGGTACTGTTATCCGCGGCCAGACCTCTCACTATGACTATGTATGCAATGAGGTGTCCAAGGGAATCGCGCAGATCGCGATGCAGACCGGCGTCCCGACACTGTTCGGAATCGTGACCACCGAGAATATCGAGCAGGCAATTGCACGCGCCGGCAGCAAGGCAGGAAACAAGGGATATGACTGCGCGCTGGCGGCCATCGAGATGGTGAATCTGCTGGAGCAGCTGTAAGAAATTACAGAATAACAGGACACAAAAGATGGCGGGGGACAGTTCTCGATGACAGAGAACCGTCCCCTGTCATCGTGTGGCAAGGCACAGTGCGAAGCGAAGATGACAAATAATATCAAGTGTAAAACAGAAGTGGTGCGGGGGCGACCCGCCCCCC
>JAFVEX010000204.1 GCA_017475785.1 Eubacterium sp.
AATTCTTCCAGATTCATTCTATTCCACCGCCTTTATCAAATGATATGTTTTTCGAGCAATTTGTTTGTGATTGCAGAGGCCGCGCCGTCCGGGTCAAGATCCTTAAGAACCTCTCCGGCGCCTTTTCTGACCTTGTCAGAGGCCTTCGCGATTTTGGTCGGAGAACCTGCGAGTCCAAGATTTTCATCCTCAACATCCTTCAGATCCTTGCGGCCCCAGGTCGTAATCTCGGCGTCGACCGCGTCCCAGATGCCCTTCGGCGTCATGTAGCGCGGATCAATCAGCTCTGCGAGCGCAGTCAGCAGGCAGGGCATTTTTACACGAATCATGTGATAGCGGTCTTCATACTGCCGTTTCACGAGCAGCTCATCTCCCTGCACCTCGATACTCTGCGTATAAGAGATGATAGGCAGCTTCAGATGTTCCGCGATCTGCGGTCCAACCTGCGCCGTATCGCCGTCAATCGCCTGACGTCCCGTAATGATCAGATCGTAGTCGATGTTGCGCAGAGCGCCTGCGATGGTGGTCGAGGTCGCCCATGTGTCAGCGCCGCCGAGAACACGGTCTGTGACGAGGACTGCGTCATCCGCGCCCATCGCGAGTGCTTCGCGGAGCACGTCAGTCGCCTTCGGGAGACCCATTGTCAGAACCGTGACATGTGCCCCAAACTGATCCTTCAGGCGAAGCGCCGCCTCAAGACCTGCCTTGTCATCCGGGTTCATAATTGCGAGCATGGCTGCTCTGTTCAGTGTTCCGTCCGGATTGAATGCTACGCCGCCCTTCGTATCCGGTACCTGTTTGATACATACAACGATTTTCACGATTCAATCCTCCCTGTTATTTCAGCAGCGCGCTGGAGATAACCATGCGCTGAACCTCAGATGTTCCTTCATAAATCTCAGTGATCTTCGCGTCACGCATCATGCGCTCGACATCGTAGTCGCGGATGTATCCATAGCCGCCGTGCAGCTGGACACATTTTGTCGTGACATCCATTGCTGTCTCAGCTGCGTAAAGCTTTGCCATCGCGGATTCTTTTCCGTATGCCGGCTTCGTGTCTTTCGCTCTGGCGGCGCGGTAGACAAGCATCTGGGCAGCGTCGCATTTTGTCGCGAGATCAGCGAGCTGGAACTGTGTATTCTGGAAATAAGAAAGCGCTTTTCCGAACTGCTTTCTCTCTTTCACGTAATCGACCGTAACCTCAAGGGCTCCCTCAGCAATGCCAAGTGCCTGTGCCGCGATGCCGATACGTCCTCCGTCCAGTGTATGCATCGCAATGCTAAAGCCCTTACCCTGCTGTCCCAGAAGATTTTCCTTCGGAATGCGGCAGTCTGTAAAGATCAGCTCATAGGTGGCAGAGCCGCGGATACCCATTTTCTTCTCCTTCGTACCAAAGGTGAAGCCCGGCGTTCCTTTTTCCACGATAAACGCGGAGATTTCCTTGCGGGTCTTTCCGTTCTTTTCCACAGTTCCGGTCACCGCAAAGACAATGTAGACATCAGCATAGTAGCCGTTGGTGATAAAAACCTTCGTTCCATTCAGAACCCACTCGTCGCCGTCCAGAACTGCCTTGGTCTGCTGTCCCTGCGCGTCTGTTCCGGCACCCGGCTCAGTCAGGCCGAACGCGCCAAGCTTCTCTCCCTTTGCCAGCGGCACAAGGAATTTCTGCTTCTGCGCTTCTGTTCCGTATGTAAGAATCGGATCCATGCAAAGTGACGTATGCGCAGAAACGATAACAGCCGTCGTGGCGCAGACCTTCGCGAGTTCCTCTACACACATCACGTAGGTAAGAATGTCACAGCCCTGTCCGCCGTACTCTCTCGGGATCGGAATGCCGAGGAAGCCGTATTTCGCCATCTTTTCTACTGTCTCGACAGGAAAACGCTCTTCCTCGTCGACCTCCTGCGCAAGCGGCTTCACTTCAGCCTGTGCAAAATCCCGGAAGAGAGATCTTGCCATCTCATGCTTTTTGTCTAATGTAAAATCCATTTCATCCTCCTGGTGTTTATAAATGACTCGATCAATTTGTGATTTTTTTAACCAACCTGACGCAAGTATACTACATTGATTGTGAAATGTCAAACAATCTGTTTTGGATTTTATAATCTTTTTACAAATTTCCTTGGAAGATTCTTGGCAAACAGAAGGACTGTCGCACTTGATTGCTTAGTGCGACAGCCCTGCCGAATCATTCATCAGCGTCTGTTACTTCTTCTCCAGATATGCAGCTTCTCCGCCTCCGCAATCAGACTGTCCCGATAGTCCGGATGCGCAATGGAGATAATGCGCTCAGCGCGCTCCCAGGTGGTGGCGCCCTTCAGATTGACCAGACCATATTCTGTCACCAGGTACTGCGCGGTGCTGCGGGGATCGGTCACAACGCTGCCCGTGTTCAGAACAGGTGTGATGCGGCTCTTCCGCTGGCCAGACTTGTCGGTGATGGTGGAGGACATGCAGATAAAGCTTTTGCCTCCCTTGGACAGGTAAGCGCCCATGACAAAATCCAGCTGTCCTCCGGTTCCGGAGATATGCCGGGTTCCGGCCGTTTCGGCATTGATCTGTCCGAACAGATCCACGTCCACAGCGTTGTTGATGGAAACAAAATTGTCAATCTGCGCAATCACCGCTACGTTGTTGGTATAATCGACCGGCGCAGCCATGATATCGGGGTTGCGGTCCATAAATGCATACATTTCCTGACTGCCCGCCGCGAATGCGCACACCTGACGGCCCCGGTCCAGCTTCTTCTGTTTTCCGGAGAGTTTTCCCGCTTTTGCGATCTCACAAAAGCTGTCGACATACATTTCCGTGTGCACAGAGAGATCCTTCAGATCTGACTGCGCGATCATGCTGCCCACTGCGTTCGGCATCCCGCCGATTCCAAGCTGCAGACACGCCCCGTCCGGGATCAGCTCCACGATCTGCTGCGCGACCTCCTGATCAACAGCATTCGGCTCAGCTGATGGAAGTTCTGCGACCGGCGGGTTGCTCCCCTCCACCACATAATCGACATCCCTGATATTGATCTCCGTCCCCTTCAGTCCGTAGACCCAGGGCATATTCTCGTTCACCTCGACAATGATCGTCTCTGCGACAGAGAGAACATCCGCAATATGAGAGGCGGACAGGCCGAAATTGAAATTTCCGTGTGCGTCCATCGGCGTCACCTGAATCATGGCAACGTCCACATGACAATTTCCGTCGCGGTAGTACCGCGGCAGCTCTGCGTAGCGCATGGGCATAAAATACCCGCAGCCGTTCTGAATGATCTTGCGGTCCGCGCCGGTGCAGTAGCAGGAATTCCAGGTGAAATGCTCCGCCGCATCCTCCGCCTTGCATACCTCCGGGATCCACATGGTGACACCGCCGCGCAGCTTAACGTCAAAAAGCTCGTCCTTTCGCTGCGCCAGTGCGTGATCCAGTGCCACCGGATAGTTGCAGCAGAGACCGTAGTCAATCCAGTCTCCTGATTTAACGACCTGAGCGGCTGCCTCTGCTGTCGTCAGTTTCTGATGGTATAGCTTCTGTATGTCTGTCATGCTTTCAGCCTTCCAAAAATCTCCTCGGAAACGCAAATGACATTTCCGGGGAGATCAGGGG
>JAFVEX010000022.1 GCA_017475785.1 Eubacterium sp.
ACGCGAAGTCGATTCTGCTGAATTACGGGCTGGCGCAGGAGTACAACGGACAGTTCAATCTGCGGTTTGACGACACGAATCCGGCAAAAGAGGAGACGGAGTTCGTCGAGTCGATTCAGAAGGACATCGAGTGGCTCGGCGCGGACTGGAAGGAGCATCTCTATTTCGCCTCCGACTATTTCGGGCAGATGTATGAGGCGGCAGAGGTTCTGATCAAAAAAGGAAAAGCATATGTGTGTGACCTGACGGCGGATGAGATCCGGCAGTACCGCGGCACACTGAAAGAGGCCGGCAAGAACAGTCCGTACCGGGACAGAAGTGTCGAGGAGAATCTGGATCTGTTCCGCAGGATGCGCGCGGGCGAGTTCGAGGACGGCACACATGTGCTACGCGCGAAGATTGACATGGCCTCCCCCAATATCAACATGCGGGATCCGGTCATCTACCGCATCGCGCACCTGTCACACCAGCGGACGGGGGACGCGTGGTGTATTTATCCCATGTATGATTTCGCGCATCCGATTGAGGACGCGATCGAGGGCGTCACGCACTCCATCTGCACGCTGGAGTTTGAGGATCACCGCCCGCTGTATGACTGGGTAATCAACGAGACGGCCGGGGAGATGCATTATCCGTCCCGTCCGCGTCAGATCGAGTTCGCGAAGCTCTATCTGACCAACGTCGTGACTGGCAAGCGCTACATCAAGAAGCTGGTCGCCGACGGCGTGGTGGACGGCTGGGACGATCCGCGTCTTGTGACGATCGCGGCACTGAAGCGCCGCGGCTATACGCCGGAATCCATTCAGCGTTTTGTGGAGCTTTGCGGCGTCGCAAAAGGAAACAGCTCGGTGGATTTCGCGCAGCTGGAGTTCTGCATCCGGGACGACCTGAAGACGCGTGTCTCCCGCATGATGGCGGTCATTGACCCGGTGAAGCTGGTGATAGACAATTATCCGGAAGGGCAGATCGAGTATCTGGACGCTCCGAACAACAAGGACAACGAGGCGCTTGGAAGCCGGAAGATCCCCTTCGCGAAAGAACTGTACATCGAGCGGGAGGATTTCATGGAGAATCCGCCGCGCAAATATTTCCGGCTGTTCCCGGGCAACGAAGTGCGGCTGATGTACGCCTACTTTGTGAGATGTACAGATATCGAGAAGGATGCGGACGGCAACGTTACGGTCATCCACTGCACATATGATCCGGAGAGCCGCGGAGGTGAGAGCCCGGACGGCCGCAAGGTAAAAGGAACGATCCACTGGGTCGCGGCGCCGACAGCTGCCAGAGTCCAGTGCCGTCTCTATGAGAATCTGATTGATGAGGAGAAGGGGGTCTACAACGAGGACGGCAGCATGAACCTCAACCCGGATTCCCTGAAGATCATGGAAAACTGCTATGTGGAGCCGGCGCTTGCCGAAGCGGAAGCATACGACACGTTCCAGTTTGTGCGGAACGGATTTTTCTGCGCGGACGCGAAGCTCTCCGCGCCGGGACAGCCGGTATTCGGCCGCGTTGTCTCGCTGAAGAGTTCCTTCAAACTGCCGAAGTAAGGAAAACGCTGATTGAATCCATCACCGGATTAATCAGTGTTCCCAGGGAACTGTCACAGACGAAACAAAACAAGAATGAACCAGTGAACAGCGAAAAGGAGGAGGCATGATGAAAATGATGAGAGAGCAGATCAAAATCAGAATCGCGGCGGTACTGTTTGCGGCTGCCCTGGTTCTTGGCATTGGAATCTGGAGCGCGCGCCCCGCGCAGGCGGCAAAGAATACCGGTACGTCTGCGGTGACAGGCATGGTTTATGGATGGGATGAGGCAGGAACCAGGTATTACGCCAACAAGAAAATGTTGACGGGTCCCCAAAACATCGAAGGTCACTGGTATTATTTTGATACGAAGACCGGACTTGTGGTAAAAAACGGCTTCCAGTATATTGAGGAAAAAAATAAGACCTGCTACTATGATGAGAACGGCTGGGCAGTGTTCGGCGAGCAGAAAATCGGAAAATACTGGTATTATTTCAGCAAGAAGACCGGCGCCATGCGGGTGAATCAGTTCCAGAAGATTACCGCTGAGGACGGCACGGTCAGAAAGTGCTATTACAACAAATACGGCCACCGCGTAAAGGGTGAGAAAAAAGTCGGCAAGTACTGGTACTATTTCAACACAAAGACCGGCGCGATGGTGACAGACGCCTTCCAGCTTGTCCGCACGAAGAACAAGACCTGCTACTATGACGAGAAGGGCAGACGCGGAACCGGTAATTTCAAGACGGCCGACGGCGTCTGGTACACAGCGCAGAAAAACGGCGACACGCAGCTGCTTGTGGTCACGATTGATCCCGGGCATCAGAAGAATCCGAACCTCTCCCATGATCCGATCGGGCCGGGTTCCTCTATCACCAAGATTAAGGTTGCAGGCGGCGCGACCGGTGTCGCGACCGGAAAGGACGAGTATCAGCTGACGCTGGAAATTGCCAAGAAGCTCCGCGCGGAACTGAAGGAGCGCGGCTTCAAAGTCGTCATGACCCGCACGAAAAATGATGTCAATATCAGCAACAGACAGCGCGCGAAGAAGGCAAACAAGGCAAATTCCGCGGCGTATGTCATCCTGCACGCCGACGCAGACAGCGCGTCCGCGACTGGCGCGCACACGATCTGCAGCACTTCTTCCAACCGGTGGACAAAAAATCTTTACAAGAAGAGCCACCTGCTCGCTGAGAAGGTGATTAACGCGTACTGCGAGGAGACGGGCTTCCGCAGCCGCGGCGTCAACGAGCGGGACGACCTGTGCGGCATCAACTGGAGCAAGGTTCCAACCTGCTTTATCGAGATGGGATTCCTGTCAAACGCTACAGAGGACAGAAAGATGTCTTCCGTGGGCATGCAGGGAAGAATGGCGGAAGGAATCGCCAACGGAATTCAGGAGTATCTTGAGGAAAGTGCCTGAGCTGCGCACTTTGTAAGGATATATAGTCAATTGGGAAACTGAAATATTTTTGACAGACTGCACAATCTGGGCGATAAGAAATGGAGTTTCACAATTACCTGATATACCTATATTAATAAGGAGAGTTCGATTGCGGTACAATAAGAGGAAATGTGTAACAGGAAAGCGCTTCAGGAAGCGCGTGCTCTGCGCGGTGCTGAGTCTGGGAATCGGGCTCGGCGGAGCCGGGCTGACTGCGCCGGAGGTCTACGCGGCCAATGAAACAGCCGCGGTTACCGGCCAGACGACTGTCGTGAGCGCGGATATCACGCTTGGAAACACCGGAAAAACGGTTGCTTTGAGCGCGACGGTCAGCAAGATCAAGGACGGCTGGGATGCCGCGAAGAAGCACTATTACGTCAATGGGGAGATGGTAACCGGCCCGCGCAAGATCGGCAGATACTGGTACTATTTTTCCAAAAAGACCGGCGCTGTCCAGAAAAATAAGTTTGTCCAGGTAAAGAAAAACAAGATCTGCTACTATGACAGCAAGGGGCGCGCGGTAAAAGGCGAGCAGAAGATCGGAAAGTATTACTATTACTTTAACCGCGGCAACTGCAAGATGGTTACCAACGCGTTCCAGGAAATCCCTGGAACAAACAAAACGTGCTATTACAACAAGAACGGCCACCGCGTCACGGGTCTGAAGAAGATCGGAAAGTACTATTATTACTTTGCGAAAAACACCGGCGTGATGCAGAAGGGATTCCAGACCATCACCCGGAATGGCCAGGAGATCACGTGTTACTTCACCTCGAAGGGAAGAATGGCGACGGGCGACCGCACCATCAAAAACGTAATCTACAGCTTTGATAAGAAGACAGGCGCGCTCGAGGAGATGATGATCGCGCACGCCTCCGGCGATGAGCGCGGAGAGTATTACTACGGGCAAGCCGGCGACCAGACCCGCACGGAGGTCTGTGTGCGCAGCTGGTACAACCGCCCGTGGAACTGCGTTCTCCGTCCGAAGAGCACGGCTATGGCAGAGAAGATCGCCACAGCGATGGAGCGCGCGGCGGATAACGACAACATCGGCTACGACATGGCTGAGCGCAACACCCTGTACTACAACGCGAAAAAAGTCGGCTGGGATCCGGGTCTTGTCACGCAGCTGTGCGAGACGGACTGCAGCGCCCTTGTCTCCCTCGCCTGCATCTACGCCGGCGTCAGCCCGTCGATTCTGTTCCAGGAGGGCAACAGCTCCGTCACATGGAATCTGCGCAGCCGCCTGGAGGGAACCGGCAAGTTCATTACCTACACAACCAGCGCCTACATTAAAGGAACCAGCATGTTAAGACGCGGCGACATCCTGCTCTATGAAGGGCACCACACTGGAGTCGTCACCGGAAAGTGGAAACGGAAATAAGCAGGAAATCATTCATGAAAAAACCCGCCGTAAAAAAGATCATATCTGTGGCTGTGCGCATCGCGGTATTCGGCGCGATCTTTGCGTACTTTCTGGTGCATCTGTCCTACATGGTGCGCCCAAAGCTGTCGCACACCAGAAATAACATCAGCGGGTTTTACGGAGAGAAAAAAGACTCTCTGGACGTCGTATTCATCGGCACCAGCGGCACGATGTCCGCCTACGCCCCGATGCAGGCGTACGAGGACTACGGGTACACCTCCTATAATTTCTGCACCAATGAGCGCACGGTCGAGTCGATCACATACTCCGTCAAGGAGGTTCTCAAGACGCAGTCTCCCAGGCTGCTCGTGATCGACGTCCGTCCGCTGATCCGCAAGGTGACCATGGCGCAGCTTCTGGCAGACGGCGACACGCCGTCTGTCCGGTACAACACGGACGGGTACCGCTATTCCCTCGACCGGCTGAAATTCCTGTGGAAGACACTTCCGCACAATACCTCCAGCCTGTCGTATTATTTTGATGTCATTGTTTACCACGGAGAGCCGCTTTACTGGAATAACTGGAACAGCGCGTACCATTTTACATACCGCGGCTATAATTTCATGGGCTGGAGCAATGACATTCCGGAGCCGGAGATCAATGACGACATCGTCCCGCTGGACGAAAATCTGGACGCGGCGCTGGATGAGATTCTGGCACTCTGCAAGACGGTGGACAGCGAGGTGCTGTTTCTGTATTACCCTTACCGGATCGCCATGTACAACGATTACCAGATCGAGAACGTCAACTATGTACAGCAGAAGATTACAGACGCGGGTTTCCCGTTTATTGACTGCGAGGAATATTACGATGAGATCGGCCTGGACGCCGCGAAGGATTTTCAGAACGGCGGACACTGGAATATTCTGGGCGCGCAGAAGATTACGGCGTGGCTCGCTCCCAGACTGAAGGAGCAGTACGACCTGCCGGATCACAGGCAGGAGAGCGGCTACGAGGTCTGGAACGAAGACCTGGTCAAGTGGGACAAAGTCGTTAAGCGGCAGAGAAGAAACATCAAACGTCTGATTAAAAACGCGAAGGCGTCGAGCACAGAGGGAGCGGCGGATTAAGGCATGTCAATACTTTCACTTCCCTTCCTGGGATTTCTGACAATTGTATTTATCTTGTATTACGCGCTCCCAAGGCGGTATCAGTGGGTTGTGCTGCTGGTCTCGGGCATCCTGTTTTATTATCTCTGCAGCGGCCTGAAAGCGGGACTGTTTATCGTAATCACGATCATTACCACGTTTGCGGGGGCGCGGCGGATCGACCGTCTGAACCGCGAACAGAAGCAGGCCGTAAAAGAGGCGGGCAAAGAAGCTTCCCGCGATGAAAAGAAAGCAATCAAGGCAGGGTATCAGAAGCGTACGAAACGCGTGCTGGTTCTGACGCTGCTGCTGAATTTCGGAATCCTTGCCGTGCTGAAGTACGGCAATTTCGTCATGGAAAATGTCCGCGCGCTGATTCCCTCGGCGGGCGCAGGGGCAAGTCTGCATCTTCTGCTGCCGCTCGGCATTTC
>JAFVEX010000023.1 GCA_017475785.1 Eubacterium sp.
CGGTGACCAGCAGCGGTCTTCGTTCCACTTCGGTCCGCCCTAAACGCTCGTCCACTGGACGAGCAGGGCCGCGCAAAGTCCGCAGCTCCACTCATGAGTGAGGGGATGGGGGAGAACCGTTTCGGCGGTGAATCCGTGGACTATGAGGGCGTAGGCAGTACGAAGAAATGGGAGCGGATCGAGAGTTACGGTTCGAAGTTTGTGGAGAATATCGTGCAGGCGATATCCAGGGACATCCTCTGTTACGCCATGAGGACATTATCCCATTGCCTGATATGCGCCCATGTGCATGATGAACTGATCATCGAGTGCAGGAAGGACTGTTCGCTTCCGGTGATATGCGAGCAGATGGGAAGGACGCCGCCCTGGGCGGAAGGACTGGTACTCCGGGCTGACGGATACGAAACTCAGTTTTATAAAAAAGATTAAGAAAAAGGGTACTTCCAAGATGGAGGTACCCTTTAGAATCAGCTGTTTGATGTAGATTACTGCTTGTTATGTAATGAATCTAATTCGGATTTGAGTCTTTCGATTTCGGCTTCAAGATTCTTTTTGTCTTCTGTAAGAGCTGAAACCTGATCATTTAGGGAATCTAAGGCTTTCTTGTTATTCTCAAAATCATGGATGAAGCTCGGGAAGTATTTCCGCAGTACCAAAGATTCGATTTCCTTGTAAGTATCCGAAGAAGGATCGATACGCCCGCTCTGCTGGTACAGGATGCGGTTGATGCTTACTGTTCTTATATCGTTAAGCTTTAGTATCGAATCATGCGAAATAAAAGAGAATTCACTGCTTTTCAACAGAAACATATCACTTTTGGATGTCGGAAAATCCACAGGATGATAGACATCTGTATGTTTGTGAGGATCATAAGAAAAGATAGGAAGGACATATAGGAGCTTCTGCTTGACGCCGATTATCAGCCCGCGATGCTCATAAGACATCTCAGGAATATAATTCTTGCCGAATTCAAATTGGTAGATTTCGCCCTTCTTTACTGACCTATGCTGGAAGGATTTTTTCTTGTTATCAGCCCAGCGGAAGTCTGATTTTGAAAAACGGTCTAATTCATCCGGATTTATCGAATTCCCGACAATGATTTCATTGGTTTTGCTTTGCGCCTTAAGATACTCTCTCAATCAGGTATTCTCCTTAGCAATTATAGGTAAAAAATAAGGGTACGGCGCTAACCATACCCTGCTCTGGTTGCCCAGAGTGACCTCGTCGGTCAAATTATCCTTTCTTTAGTGGCCTCGTCGACCAAAAAACACTTTTTCAAGTGTGAAAGAACATTTCTTCGAGGACTCGTATGCCTCTACCTATATTATACACAAATCTGCTGAAAAAGCCAGCAGTTTTAAAATTATTTCGCACTTCTGTTCCAGCAAGCTTCCTTCCGCAAAGCGTTTCAAGAGATGGGTGACATCCGAAGTCCTTCCGGCGATCAGGAAGCATGGCGTATTTGTGATGGATGAGACATATGCAGAAGAGTATAAAAAACTTTTAGACCTATGTTGACATACTCTGATAAACCACATCATTCAGCCTGTAGTCTGACGGATTACAGGCTTTCATTTTTCTGTATTTTGCGAACAATAGACACAATTCGAAACCTCATAAAAGTCAAATCGTAATTTTGTGCTAAATCATCG
This sequence comes from Eubacterium sp., assembly GCA_017475785.1. The sequence continues at coordinate 1,653 of JAFVEX010000023.1, forward strand.
TTCTTCTGTAACTCCACAGATCTGGACATTTCCCGTATACTTGCATCATAAAGAAACACCGGACGCGACAAGAGGTGAAAACTTGCTGGCAGATTGTCCGGGACGAGATTCTATCGCAGAAAAATGAGAATTTACAAAGCATACGCTATATAAATTCTGCTAAGGAGGAGCGGGTTATGAACATGGAAAATTTTGACATGCCGGTTGCGTCTTTCAATCCGACTCCGATGACGCTGTCGCTTTTTACTGACGGCCTTCCGGATATGCCTTTTGAGATGATGCTGGATGAAGCGGCCAGGATGGGAATCGAAGAGCTGGAGATCGGAACCGGCGGATATTCCTTCGCGCCGCACTGCGACATGCAGAAGCTGCTCAAAAGCGCTGACGCCAGAAAGGAATATGTTCACGCGATCGAGAGCAGAGGCCTGAAGATCGGAACGCTGAACTGCTCCGCCAACCCGGTCGGGCCGGGAGAGCGCTGGGCGGGCCACGGACCGGACGTTATGGATTCCATGCGGCTGGCAGGCGCGCTGGGCATTAAGCACATGGTCGCGCAGTCGGGACTGCCGGCAGGCGCCCCCGGAGAGACCACCCTGAACTGGGTCACGCACACATTTCCGCCGGAAATGATGGAGGTACTGAAGTACCAGTGGGATGTGACCATCGAGTTCTGGACAAAGGCAGCCGCCCTGGCAAAGGAAAACGGCGTCGAGACGATTGCCTTTGAGAATCATCCGATGAACATGGTCTTCAACGTCAACACGCTGCTGACCCTGCGCGAGGCAGTCGGCGACATCATCGGCATGAATTTTGATCCGAGCCATATGTTTTTCATGGGCGGAGACCCGCTGATGATCGCCAGAAAGCTCTGTGAGCTTGGATGTGTTTACCACGTGCACGCAAAGGACACCCGCATCAATCCGGATGTTAAGGGACTGCAGGCAATTGAGCTCGGCGCGTACAACGGCCCTGCGGCACAGCGCTGCTGGAACTACGTTGCGGTGGGATACGGCCACGATCATCTCTGGTGGAAGACCTTCTTCGGAATTCTGGCTGCCGGAGACTACCACGGACCGGTCAGCATCGAGGTCGAAGATCCGCTGATGACAAACAATCTCGTCGCCATTCAGAAGTCGGCGGCGTTCCTGAAGGAAACCATGCTGAAATAAATAAGAAGATCGCTTTTAACGATTACAAAAGGAGGAATACCATGAAAATTACATTTGATACAAGCGCGTTCTGGGAGTCAGGTCTTACCTATGAAGAAATCTATCACACTGTCGCGGAGGCGGGATACAAATATATTTCCCCGTACAACCAGGACTTTCCGGGCTTTTGGCGGCGCCCGAAGTTTACGATGAAGGAGGTTGAGTGGCACAAGAAGGCCATCGAGCGAGAGGGGCTTGAGATCGCCTCTCTGACGACAGGCTTCCGCATCCAGCATCCGGATGAATTTATGCGTGAGTACGCGATTGACTGCTGGAAGATGATGTTTGAAGTCGGCGAGGCGATGGGCGTGAAGGTGTTCAACACGGAGCTGGGCAACGGCCGTGATGACCCGGAGCTGCGCGAGGCAAAGCTGATGCGCTCACTGGACGTACTCGTCCCAATCCTTGAGGAGAAGGGCATGCGCCTTGACATTCAGGCACATCCGGATGATTTTCACGAGCACAACAATGACGCGTATGACATCATCCGCTATTATGACAGCCCGGCGCTCGGCTATCTGTATTCCATTCCGCACACCTTCCACTATGACGGCGGGAAGGGAGATGTCGAACACATGATGCAGTATGTCCGCCCGCACCTGAAACACATCATCGTTGCGGATACGTACAACTACACGAAGCTGTTCCGCTACAACATCAATCCGTCCAGTCTGTACGCGGACGGCACCGTCAGAAGCCACGCGCACATCGGCGAGATCGGCACCGGAGACGTTCCGTTTGACCGCCTGTTCAAGGAGCTGCGGAAGATGGGCTTCGGCGACGCCGACGATACCATCGCGACCTTCAATCCGCTCGGCTTCCCGGAGAGAGCGATTCAGGACGGCATTCACACCCGTGAGATTCTCGAGCGCGAGCTGATCAGAAAGCAGGACGAGTACGAGGAAGCAGCTGAAGGCTTCGGGATTTACGCGCGATAAATAAGCAGAAGACGCACAGATGAGAAGCAGCATGGAACTGCGGCAGATGTCTGAATGGTTCAAGCAGTTCCAGCTGAAATCCGCGAGTCGCTGCAATTGGAACGAAAGAGAAGTTGACAAAACTATTATACGAGTATTGTACGAGGAGAGCTTACGATGATTTACGGAGAGAAAAATATAGAGAATCCCATCAGATGGGGCATGGTCGGCGGCGGCATCGGCAGCCAGATCGGATATATTCACCGCTCGGCGGCGCTGCGTGATTTTAACTTTGACCTGGTTGCGGGCGCGTTTGATATTGATCCGGAGCGCGGCAAAAAGTTCGGCAAAAATCTGCACGTAGATCCGGAGCGCTGCTATCCTGACTACATGACAATGTTTGAGGAAGAGGGAAAGCGTGAGGACGGCGTCCAGGCAGTTTCCATCGCGACGCCGAATTTCACGCACTATGAGATCGCGAAGGCGGCTCTTGAGGCAGGGCTGCATGTCTATCTGGAAAAGCCGATGTGCTTCACGACAGAGGAGGCGCTGGATCTGGAGGAGACAGTGAAGAAGACCGGCAAGATCCTGTTTGTCTCCTACGGCTATTCCGGTCACCAGATGATCGAGCAGGCGAGGGAGATGGTGGCGAACGGCGACCTCGGTAAAATCCGTATCGTCAACATGCAGTTTGCCCACGGCGGAAACAATGTGGCGGTTGAAAAGAACGCGGCTTCTCAGGCTTGGCGCGTGGATCCGAAGAAGGCCGGGCCGGCGTTCTCCATGGGCGATGTCGGAACACATCTGATCTATCTGTCGGAAGCAATTCTTCCACATATGAACATTAAGCGCCTGATGTGCTCCAAGCAGACCTTTGTGGAAGGCCGTCAGCTGGAGGACAACGCCATGACAATCATGGAATACGACAACGGCGCCATCGGCTACGTCTGGTCCAGCGGTGTGAATGCCGGCGAGCTCTTTGGCGGACGTCTCCGCATTGTCGGTGAGAAGGCTTCGATCTCATGGGATATTGAGTATCCGAACTTCCTCCGCTTTGAGGTACAGGGCGAGGCGCCGCGCGTACTGGCGCGAGGCTGCAGCTACGTCTATGACGGCGCGAAAGCGGATGACCGCATCGGCGCGGGCCATCCGGAAGGCCTTTTTGAGTCCTGGAGCAACCTTTACACGCGTTTTGCGAAAGCGATCGACAAGTGCGAGAAGGGTGAGGAAATTGATTTCTGGTATCCGGACGTGCATGCGGGCGTGCTTGGCGTTAAGTGGGTCGAGAAGTGCGTCGAATCCGGAAACAACGACAGCGCGTGGGTCAGCTACGAGGACTGAGAAGGCTTGGAGAACGGAATCATCCTGTCTCTTTATGAAGATATGAATACGGAGCGGCTGCATAATGCGATGCGGCCGTTCTTCTTTTTCTCCGGATGATCCATTATGGATGATCCGTTATGAATAATGATCCATTATGGATGATCCATTGTGAATGATCTATTATGAATGATCCATTAAGAAGAAATATTCCCGTTAGCGTAAGAAAACTTTTGAAATTTGTGAGAGAGTGTGGTATCATGTTCGCATGTTAGTAAATACTACCTAACTTTTTGCGAATGAGAGGACAATACCATGGCAGTTTCATATGACAGACTGTGGAAATTACTGATTGATAAAAAAGTGAAACCTGCGGAGCTCAGGCGGGAGGCGGACATCGCGCCGAATACCATGACGAAGCTCAGGAGAGATGAGTCGGTCAATCTCGCGATTCTCGGAAGGATCTGCGGCGTGCTCTCCTGCGATTACGGCGATATCATGGAATATGTAGAAGAGCCTGCGCAGCAGCGGGCGGAATGACCTGGAGAAAGTCCCGGCAGCGTGCGGAATGACCTGAAAAAAAGTCCCGGCAGCCGGCGGAATGACACGGAGAAAGTCCCGGCAGCGGTATCTGGAGCAGCGTGCGCTGTGCGCGCGATGCAGTCGGGAAGATGTGTGTAATCCGGAAAACGATGCTTGACAAATCGGGTACAGCTTCTTATAACTATAGGAAAACCGCGTGACGAGAGGTGATCCTATGTTAAATACAATCCTGTACCATATTGTTGATTTTCTGGCCAGGGCGCACAGCCGCCTTCTGACGCTGAATGACCACTACGAGCTGTATTTTTCCGATAAAATGCTGCATTTCTGGGTGATCGGCATCATCGGCATGCTTCTGGTCTTCGTCATACATCCGCTGTTTACGCTGCTGGCAAAGACAAACCATGTGCTGATAATCTCCTGGGTTTACGTCTTTACACTGATTCTGGTGCTGACGTTTGCCATCGAGATCGGGCAGGGATGGTCCGGCCGGGGCACGATGGACTTTGATGATATCGTGTTTGGCATCTGCGGGTTTATCCTGCTGTTTGCCATTTTTGCCGCGATCCGCTGGATCGTTCTGGGAATTATCAGGACGATCCGGGGAAAATAATGGATGAAGGAGTATCCGGAGCAGCCGGATACCGGAAGAAATGTATCATATTGTACAGGCATAGCGCCGGAGGCTGTCATCGCGCCAGCCTTCGGCGAAAAAAATCCTGCGAGGTTAGTATTACATAACTCAAAATACGGAGATTGGAGCCGGGATGTTTCTGGAACTGAAAGGAATCTGTAAATCATTTGGAAAAGGTGACAGCCGCGTGGAAGTTCTCCGCGATATCAGCCTGTCGCTGGAGCGGGGAGAGTTCTGCGTGCTCCTGGGTCCCTCGGGATCCGGAAAATCCACGCTTTTGAATATCATCGGAGGGATTGACTCCGCGGACAGCGGCAGCATTACGATCAACGGCGTCTCTACGGAGAAAATGCGCGCCAGACAGCTGACACGCTACAGAAGGGATCACCTGGGCTACATTTTCCAGATGTACAATCTGATTCCGAATCTGACCGTGCGGGAAAACATCGAGGTGGGCGCGTGGCTGAGCAAGAAGCCGCTGGATGTCGAGGAACTGCTCTCCGTGCTCGGACTGCGGGAGCACGCGGGAAAATTTCCGAACCAGCTCTCCGGCGGCCAGCAGCAGCGGACGTCGATCGGCAGGGCAATTGTCAAAAACCCGGACATCCTGCTGTGCGATGAGCCTACAGGCGCGCTGGACTATAAAACCTCCAAGGATATTTTGAACCTGATTGAGAAGGTGAACCAGAGATACGGAAATACCGTGATCATGGTCACGCATAATGCTGAAATTCGCCATATGGCAGACCGGGTGATCCGACTGCGCGACGGCATGATTCGCGACAATACGGTAAACGAGAAGAAGGTACCGGCGGAAGAACTTGAGTGGTGACGAACACAAAAAGGGCACAGAAGATGATTGGCGGCAATTGCAGGAAAGACAGGAAGAGGGCATGAGGAGATGTCTGGAAGAAATCGCGCGGTGAGGAATCCGCTTCGAAAACGATATCCAAGAGAACTGCGGACGGATTTCGGAAAATATCTCGTGATTTTTCTGCTGATGGTTCTCTCGATCTCGGAGATTTCCGGGTTTCTGGTCGCCGACGGCAGCATGATGGAGGCATATGAGGAGAGCTTTGAGAAATATCAGGTAGAAGACGGAAATTTCACTGTAGAATCAAAGCTGAAGGAGCGCCAGCTCGCGGCAGTCAGGCAGCTGGGAACGTCCGTCTGGCCGCTCTTTTTTTCGGACAGAGCCCTTACAAACAATTCCACCATGCGGTTTTTCGCGGTGCGCGATGAGGTGGATCTTGCCTGCCTCATGGACGGCGCCATGCCGCAGGGAAGAGATGAAATCGCCATTGACCGGATGTACGCGGACAACAATGGGCTGAAGGTCGGCGATACGCTGCAGGTGTCTGAGGAATTCGCGGCAAATCACGACGGGAAGCTCAGAGTTTCCGGGCTTGTGGCGCTTTCGGACTACAGCACGATGTTCGAGAGCAACAATGACACGATGTTCGACGCGAAGCAATTTGGCGTGGGCGTGATTTCGAAGGAACTATTCAGTGAACTGGATCCGGACATTCTGACGTGGCGCTATGCCTGGCGGTATGATGACCCGCCGGCGGATGAGGCAGAGGAGGACGCGCGCTCGCAGGATTTCGTCAAGGAGCTGGCAGGGATCGTCCATCTGACAGATTATATTCCCCGCTATCAGAACCAGGCAATCAAGTTTACCGGGGAAGATATGGGATCAGACCGGTCGATGATGACGATTTTTCTGTACATCATCATTGTAATCATCGCCTTTGTGTTCGCTGTTACGATCAGCAATACTATCATGAAGGAATCGGCTGTCATCGGTACCCTGCGGGCCACCGGATACACGGAAGGCGAGCTGATCCGGCATTATATGATGATGCCGGTGATTATTACGCTGATTTCGGCGCTGATCGGAAATGTGCTCGGGTATACTGTGCTGAAAAAATTCAACGCGGATCTTTACTACAACAGTTATTCTCTGCCGACGTACGTCACGCGCTGGAACGCGGACGCGTTTGTTGAGACGACTATTATTCCGCTGATCATGATGGTGGTCATTAACTGGTGGATCCTCTGGAGACGGCTGAAGCTGACGCCGCTGCAGTTCCTGCGGCGGGATCTGCGCAGAAGAAAAAACAGGAAAGCTCTGCCGCTGAGCCGGCATATTCCGTTTTTCTCCCGGTTCCGTATCCGCATCATGATCCAGAATATGAGCAATTATATCGTGCTGGCGGTCGGCATTCTGTTCGCCAATTTTTTGCTCATGTTTGGCCTGATGCTGCCGGATGTGCTGGACAACTACATGAAAGCGCTGCCGGACAATATGTTCTGCAATTATCAGTACGTGCTGCAGATCCCGGCGGGAGCGCTGAACGAGGACCGGAAGGTAGAAAGCCTGATCACCATGCTGATGTTTCAGAACGCCGTGGAGACAGAGAACGAGGACGCGGAGAAATTCAGCGCGTACTCGCTTCATACCGTGCCGACGGAAGGGTTCAAGGATGAGGATATTTTGCTCTACGGCGTGGAGACAGATACCCGGTACCTGTCTGTCGAAATTCAGCCCGGAGAGGTTTATGTTTCGCGCGCTTACGCGGAAAAATGGAAGCTGCAGCCCGGTGATTCCATTGCGCTCAAGGAGCGCTACGAGGACACCACGTATGATTTTACCGTAACCGGAATTTACCCCTATGACGGCGCGCTTACGGTCTTTCTGGAGCGGGAGGATCTGAATGCCATTTTTGATCTGGGAGAGGGAACCTTCAGCGGGTATTTTTCAGACACGCCGATTACGGACATTAACGAGAAATACATCGGACAGATGATTGATTTCGAGGCGCTGTCCAAGGTATCAAGGCAGCTGACGATTTCCATGGGCGGCATGATGGTGCTGGTGGACGCGTTCGCGATTATTATTTTCATGATTTTGATCTACCTGATGTCCAAAATCATCATCGAAAAAAATGCCGCGTCGATCTCCATGACGAAGATTCTGGGTTACCGCACCGGGGAGATTGGCAGGCTGTATATTATGGTGACGTCGATTCTTGTAATCGCGATGATGGCACTGTCGATTCCGCTGGAGTCGATAGGGCTGCAGTGGGTCTTCCGCGAGATGCTCCGGGCAGAGATGACCGGATGGATTCCCTTCGTCATCAGCAATTCTGTTTATGTGAAAATGATGATGTATGGTGTCGGGACATATGTGGTTGTCGCAGTGCTGGAGTACTGGAAGCTGGGAAAGGTGCCGATGGACGAGGCGCTGAAGAACGTAGAGTGAGCTGATGCAAGGAACAAGTCAGGGATGAGACATTGATCCGGCGGCAGGAGAAGAAGGAGGCATGAAGGTGAGGAAGGGAAGCGGTTTGTCGGTTCGGTTTGCGGCAGGTGTACTGTGCGCTGCGCTTGCATGTGGTCTGCCTGGGTGCGGCCTGCTCGATTTTGTCGAAGACGACGGGATTTCTTCGGATGAGAATGGTGGAAGCGCAAGCGGCGGACAGAATGCAGCCGGCGCGCCAAATGCGGATGACGGGTCGGATGCGAATGGCGGCAAGACGCAGGGAGATGACTCTCTGACTGCCGACAAATCCGGGAATTCCGGAGCTGGAGAGAATGCCGCAGGCTCTGCCGGGGGCGCGGAAGATGAAGAACGCACAGAGACGATAACGGTGAAGGCAGACGCTGCCGGAGCGCCGGAGAGCGCAGTCAGGAAGCTGTCGGATGACGATATGGAGGAAAAGCTTTCACAGCAGGAGATTGACGCGCTGCCGTTTGCGGTAACCGTGCACTATTATCTGAACGATCAGGAGCTGTCCGCAGATGAGATTGCGGGTAAGTCAGGTCCTGTCCGAATCCGTTTTACATATGAAAATAAGGCGGCGGAAAAACAAAAGGTCGACGATAAAGAGGTCGAGACGATTGTTCCGTATGCCTTTGTGTCAATGGCGATTCTTCCGGAGGATCATTTTACAAATGTCGAGGTAGAAAACGGCAATGTCTCACAGATGCAGGACAACCGGATTGCGTTTGGATACGCGGTGCCCGGGCTGGAGGACGTGCTGTCGCTGGATGCGCTGGACGACGCGCTTGACAGGCTTGAGGATGACCTGGAGGAGCTGAAGGACGACGAGGACGAGGATGACGACGCCGGGGACAAGAACGACGAGGACGAGGATGACGACGCCGGGGACAAGAACGGCGAGGACAAGGAGGACGAGGATAAAGACGCCGGGGATAAGAGCGGCGAGGACAAGGAAGACGAGGACAAAGACGCCGGAGACAAGAGCGGCGAGGACAAAGACGCCGGGGATAAGAGCGGCCAGGACAAGGAGGACGAGGACAAAGATACCGGAGAAAAAGGCAGCAGCGCGGACGATGACGATGAGCGGATTCCTTCTTATGTAGAAATCACTGCGGATGCGGAAAAGTTCCGGCTGGACTTCACGGCGACGATCGTGACAAATGGTTTATTTGCAGATACGGAAGATGATACGGTCGATGATCTGAAGGGCATGATCGACGATCTGCAGGACATCTCAGAAGCAGGAGATGATTTGCAGGAAGGCACAGATAAGCTGAATGACGGTGCAGGAGAGTTCCGCGACGGACTCTCGCAGTATACAGATGGCGCGGGAAAGCTGGCCGAGGGTGCTGCACAGCTGGCAGGCGGCGCGTCGCAGCTGGATGAAAACAGTGAGCAGCTGCGCGGCGGCGCAGAGCAGCTCGCGAATGGTCTGGCGGAACTGAGCAAGGCAGTTGTGCAGGCAGCCGGCTCGATGGACGGCACAGAGATTGATCTGGGAATTGACGCGGAAGCGCTGGTGCAGAGCGCGGCAGAAAGTGCCGCGCAGGCAGCGATGGAGCAGCTGGCAGCAAATGAGGCGCTCTCAGATGAAGAAAAAGCAGCCGCGGCACAGGCGGCGGGCGGCGCGGCGGC
>JAFVEX010000205.1 GCA_017475785.1 Eubacterium sp.
AACATTGCCTTCGAGCTCCTTGGCGAGGCAAGAAAGCTGGCGGCTCCCCTGAACACAAAGGTCACTGCCGTCCTGATCGGCCATAATGTCGGATCTCTTACGGACCAGCTTGCTGCCTATGGCGCAGACCGTGTGATTGTTGTCGATGATCCGGAGCTCGAGGTTTACAGAACAGAGCCTTATGCCCACGCGCTTGCATCTGTTATCAAAGAGTTCAAGCCGGAAATTCTGCTGATCGGCGCAACTGCGATTGGCCGTGACCTCGGTCCGACAGTCTCAGCGCGTGTCGCGACCGGACTGACAGCTGACTGCACACAGCTTGACATCGGCGAATTCCCAATGGTTCCGAGACCTGGCGTCGTCCAGCGGTCCAATCAGCTGCTGATGACACGTCCGGCATTCGGCGGTAACACAATTGCTACGATTGCCTGCCCGGACAACCGCCCGCAGATGGCAACCGTCCGCCCGGGCGTCATGCAGAAAATCACCCCGATCGAAGGCGCAGAAGCAGAGATTATCGAATATAACCCGGGATTTGTAAAGAACAACCGGTATGTCGAGATCGAGGAAGTGGTCAAGGCAGTCAGCGATGTGGTAGATATTCAGGACGCGAAGATCCTCGTTTCCGGCGGACGCGGAATGGGCGGTCCGGAGAATTTCGCGATGCTCCGTGAGCTTGCAAAGGTTCTCGGCGGAGAGGTTTCCTGCTCCCGCGCGGTTGTTGACGCCGGCTGGATGCCGAAGGATATGCAGGTCGGCCAGACCGGCAAGACCGTCCGCCCGCAGCTCTATGTGGCAGTCGGAATCTCCGGCGCGATCCAGCATGTTGCCGGCATGGAAGAGTCCGATTTCATCATTGCAATCAACAAAGATGAAGAAGCACCGATCTTTGACGTAGCCGACTATGGTATCGTAGGCGATCTGAATAAGGTTGTCCCGAAGCTGACCGCGCAGATCAAAGAAGCGATCGCAAACAAATAAAAATAAATGAAAAACTATCTGCAGAACAGACTGCATTACAGGAACATGTGCCCGCCCTGGGCACATGTTCTTTTTGTGAAAAAATATTTGTCTGCTTTACAGTGTCTGAATGAAGCAAGAATATTCTGGTTTTTAAAAGATGTATATTAGGCCGCTCACGCTTGCCTCACATCCCCCGATGCGTTAAAATGGACAGGAAAAGATTTTGAGAAAATATATTATAAGAAAATAAAGCAGGAGGATTTCAATATGAGGCACCTGATGAGCCCGCTTGATTTTTCAGTGGAAGAACTGGAGAGCATGATGGATCTGGCCGCGGAAATCGAGTGCGATCCGGACCGGTTTGCTCACGTCTGTGACAGAAAAAAACTTGCCACGTTGTTTTATGAGCCGAGTACCCGCACGAGGCTCAGCTTTGAGACAGCCATGCTGAATCTCGGAGGACAGATTATCGGTTTTTCCAGCGCGGACAGCAGCTCTGCCGCAAAAGGAGAGAGCGTCGCGGACACAATCCGGGTCATCAGCTGCTTTGCTGACATCGCGGCGATGCGCCATCCGAAGGAAGGCGCCCCGCTCGTCGCCTCACAGCACTCAGCAATTCCTGTGATCAACGCCGGCGACGGCGGACACCAGCACCCGACGCAGACACTGACAGATATCCACACGATCCGTTCGCTGAAAGGTCAGATCGGGAATATGACAATCGGCCTGTGCGGCGACCTGAAATTCGGCCGGACCGTCCACTCCCTGATCACTGCGCTGATCCGCTATCCGAATGTCCGGTTTATCCTGATTTCCCCGGAGGAGCTGCGGCTTCCGTCCTATATTAAGGACGATGTCCTGATCGCGAACAACATTGAGTTTGAAGAAGTAATCCGGCTTGAGGAAGCGCTTCCGCATCTGGATCTGCTGTACATGACGCGTGTTCAGAGAGAGCGCTTCTTTAACGAAGAAGATTATATCCGAATGAAAGATTTCTATATTCTGGACCGCGAAAAAATGAAACTGGCCAGGGATGATATGTACGTGCTGCATCCGCTCCCGCGTGTCAACGAAATTGCGGTTGACGTTGACCGGGATCCGCGCGCGGCGTATTTCCGCCAGGTGCAGTATGGCATGTATATCAGGGAGGCGTTGATTATGACACTTCTGGAGGTACCGGTATGTTAAATGTAGGCGCGATTGAAAACGGTTTTGTGATGGATCATATCAAGGCAGGCAAGGCGATGACGATCTACCGGGATCTGCATCTGGACGAGCTGGACTGCACGGTCGCGATGATCATGAATGCCCGCAGCAACAAAATGGGCCGCAAGGACATCCTGAAGGTGGAATGCCCGATCGATATGCTGAACGTCGACATTGTGGGCTTTGTAGACCATAATATCACGATCAATGTGATTGAAAATGGTGAGATTGTCGAGAAAAAAGACCTGACATTACCCAAAAAGATCGTAAACGTAATCAAATGCCATAACCCGCGCTGCATCACGTCGATCGAGCAGGGGTTGGATCAGGTGTTTGTTCTGACCGATCCGGAAAAAGAAATATACCGGTGTAAATACTGCGAAGAGAAGTACAGCGGCAGCCACAAGAAATAACCGTCTGCCGGCAGCAGTAAAATGGAGAAATAAATGGATCATATTGTATCAAAACTTCTGATTTACGGAAGCATGCCTGAGGACAGCATCCTGATGCAGATTGCCGATATCTGCACGAAGACCCGGGACGGCTCCCAGAGCAAGGATGAGCTGATTACGCGCTGCTTTCAGCAGGTAAAGCGGATTCTGATCGTGGGAACAGATTATGGTTTCGATGAGAATCTCTGGAACAATTATCTGACGTTCCTTCTTATGACGGATGAAAATCCGTTTACGCTGACCTGTGAAAAGGTCGGGGCGACCGAGGGCGGCACTGTGAATCACTTTGCTTTAAGTGATTTCCGGGCGTTCCGGCAGCTGTTTCATTACGACTTTACATGGCTGGAGGAAACACTGGAGATTGACTGCTTTTCCCGTCTGCAATCTTACCGCGCGATCGGAAAACCGGATCTGATGTACAACAAAAATGTCAGCGAAAAGGTCCGGGCGCTTTCCCGTGTGCTGACAGACGCGCCGGACGAGAAGGCTTTCTTTGACGCGATTACCGGATTCTACCGGGATTTCGGCGTCGGAATGTTTGGATTGAACAAAGCCTTCCGCCTCATAGAGCAGGATAATGTCTTCACAGGATTTGACGCAATCAACAACATGGACCGCGTCATGCTTGACGATTTGATCGGCTATGAGATCCAGAAAGAAAAACTGCTCGAAAACACCCGCGCGTTCGTAGAAGGCAGAAAAGCCAACAACTGCCTTCTGTTCGGGGATTCCGGCACAGGAAAATCCACCTGTATCAAGGCGATTGTCAATCAGTTTTATCCCCAGGGACTGCGCATGATTGAGATCTACAAGCATCAGTTCCACGATCTCTCAAATGTAATCGCGCGGATCAAAAACAGGAATTATAAATTCATCATATACATGGACGACCTTTCCTTTGAGGAATTCGAAATTGAGTACAAATTTCTGAAAGCTGTCATCGAGGGCGGCGTGGAAACCAAGCCGGAAAATGTCCTGATTTACGCTACGTCGAACAGACGGCACCTGATCAAGGAGACCTGGGGCGACCGGGATGACGTCGAAATAAAAGCGGGAATCCACCGCTCAGACACGATGGAAGAAAAGCTGTCGCTCGTTCACCGCTTCGGCGTGACGATCAGCTTCTCGAAGCCGAGCCAGAAAGAGTATTTTGAAATCGTGACCGGGCTCGCCCGCAAAGCCGGAATTGTGCTCTCTGACGATGAGCTGCGCGCCGGCGCGAACAAGTGGGAACTCAGCCATGGCGGAATCTCCGGACGAACCGCACACCAGTATGTGACGTACCTGCTGGGGCAGGCTGCAAATTAAGAAAAAATATATATTATGGATGATTTAAAGAAATTACGAGATGAAATTGACGTCACTGACAAGGAGATCGTCCGCCTGTTTGAGCGGCGGATGCGCCTTGTAGAGGATGTCGCGCAGTACAAAATCAGAACAGGCAAAAAAGTCCTGGACCCGGGCCGTGAAGCAGAAAAGCTGAAAACGCTCGGCACAGGCGCCTCTACCGCATTCAACAAGACCGGCGTGCAGGAAGTGTTCCGTCAGATGATGTCGATCAGCAGAAAGCGTCAGTATCAGATTCTGATTGAAAACGGCCTGGAAGAGCAGCTGGATTATTTTCAGTGTGATACGTTTGACTACACAGGCGCGCGCGTTGTTTTTCAGGGGGTTGAGGGAGCGTACAGTTTTGCGGCTATGCGGGCTTTTTTTGATCCGTCGATTCAGAGCGCGCACGTGGCCACATGGCGAGAAGCCTTCGAAATGGTTGTGGACAGCATGGCAGATTACGCTGTGCTTCCGATTGAAAATTCAACTGCCGGAAGTGTGTCGGATATCTATGACCTCATGATCAATTACCCCGTTTTCATCGTCGGGGAACAGATTATCCCGATTGATCATGTGCTGATGGGGCTTCCCGGCACTTCTTTTGACGATGTAAAACGCGTATATTCGCATCCGCAGGCTCTTGCGCAGTGCCGGAAGTATCTGGAAATGCACCCTGAATGGCAGACGGAACCGCTCCTGAATACAGCTGTCGCCGCCAAAAAAGTGGCGGATGACGGGCTGGCCTGGCAGGCGGCCATCGCAAGCCGGACGGCGGCGGAGTATTTTGGCCTGGAAATTCTTGAGTCGGAAGGGCTGTCGGGGATGCACAATCAGACGAGGTTCATTATCATTTCCGGAAAGAACTGCTTCCGCAGGGATGCCGGCAGGATCAGCATCTGTTTTGAGCTGCCGCACAAAATCGGTACCCTATATAATATTCTTTCGCACTTCATCTTTAATGGCCTGAATATGACGAGAATCGAATCGCGTCCGATCCCGGAACGGGGATGGGAGTACCGGTTCTTCGTAGATTTCGACGGAAACCTGAGGGATTCTGCCGTGCAGAATGCGCTGACAGGAATCCGTGCGGAAACGGCTGATATGCGTCTGCTGGGCAATTACTGAGCCTGCGGCCGCATTGAAGCTTTTTAGTTATTAATAATTATGCAGACCCGAAGCAGATCTGCATGGTCAAGTTTTTGATTCAGCAAGCGTTCCTTAGAACAACTGGCCGGAGGTAATTGCATGAGGCTCTCCACATTCGCGTCCATCTATATCGGAACGTATGATGTGACGCTTGAAATCTTTGAAATCACGAAGAAAAACGGCATACACAGCATTGATAACATCCGGAAGCATCTGGAGATCGGTACCGATACGTACGCGACCGGAAGAATCCGCACGGAAAACATTCAGACGCTCTGCGAGATCCTGCAGGATTATATCCGGATTGCCGAGGGGTATCAGGTAGAAGGGATGCGTGCCGTTGCGGCAAGCTCTCTGCGCGAGGCGGAGAACAATCTGTTTATCATCGGGCGGATCCAGCAGCTGACAGGGCTGAAGGTGGAAATACTCAGTAACTCAGAACAGCGTTTTATGAGCTACAAGGCGATTGCCGCGTCCGATCCGCGTTTTCTGGAGCTGATGGACCAGGGCACGGCGATCATCGACGTCGGCGGCGGGAGCATCCAGGTCTCTATCTTTGACGGAGGAGCGCTGAATACGACGCTGAATCTCCGGATCGGCAGCCTGCGCATCCGTGACCGCCTGAATCCGATCCGCGTCGGCACGGCGGACTACGAGCGTCTGGTCGAAGAATATATTTCCAATAAGCTTCATATTTTCCGGGAAGTCCACCTGAAGCGGAGAAAATTTGAAAATGTCATTCTGAATGGTGATTTTATCACGGAGACGCTTTTCCGCGATATCGAGGCGCGGCAGAGTCACGCTGTTTCCAGAAAAAAATTTGACAACTGGTACAATCAGATCATCAAAAGCACAGACGAGGATCTGGCCGTCCAGCTTAGTATACCGGGCGAGTTCGCGCCGCTTCTCCGTCCGACGGCCATACTTTACCATAAGTTCGTAGAAGAAATCGGAGCCTCCCGCATCTACGCGACCGGCGCGACGCTCTCATACGCGCAGGCGGTCGAATATGCTGAGTCGAAGAAAAAGCTGACGCTGGAGCACGATTTTGACGAAGATATCATTTCTGCTTCCAGAAAACTTGCGGAACGCTATCAGACAGAGTGGCCTCATGTAAATACCGTTGACAAGATCGCCATGGAACTGTTTTCGGCGACCAGAAAGATTCACGGACTGAAAAGCCGTGACAGGCTGCTCCTGCGGATAGCGGTCATTTTGCACGAAGTCGGTAAATATATCAGCCTGAACAGCAGCGGAGAGTGCGCCTATCAGATCATCATGAACAACGAAATCATGGGGCTCTCCCACAGCGAGCGGGAGATGGTGGCGCTGATTGTGAAGCACAATTCATTCTGGTTCCATCGCTTTGAAAAATTCGTGAAAGAGTACAGCAGCATTGACCAGAAGCGGTATCTGAGAATCGCGCAGCTGACGGCGCTGCTCCGTGTGGCGAATGACCTAGACCGGAGCCACATGCAGAAGGTCAGGGAAATCCGCGCGTCCATGAAAGAGAACAGGCTGGTCATCCGTGTCTATGTGGATGAGCCGTTCGTGCTGGAGGAAAATCTGATTGTCCGGCAGCTGTCATTCCTGGATGAGGTGTTTGACATCAAATCTGCTGTGAAGGTC
>JAFVEX010000206.1 GCA_017475785.1 Eubacterium sp.
GTACTGTTCCGGCAGATTAAAGCCGAGATCCTTGTGTCCCAGCGCAATCACCATTCTCTTTTTCTGCATGCGGTTTTCCTCCTGCTTTCTATCCATCCTGCGGCTGCTGTTCATCGTTTTCGTGCGGCTTTCAGCTCAGATGGGGGGAATCCCCCGCCTCTACAGGCGCTGGGTATTGTATCAAACTTGACTCAGTGGAGGGTTTCAATGTCTCCGCGCCGTTCCGGCCGGCGCTCACTGCCAGATCCGTCAGCTCCCGGACCGGTTCCTGTCCGCCCTGCGGCGTCTCATCCTCCAGCGAAGTGACCAGCGCCGCAGCCGTATCTATCGCTGTGATGACATGCACGCCTGTCTCAACGGCACAGCGGCGGATCTGAAAACCATCGCGGGATGCCGCCGCACCCTCCTCAGGAATATCGATCACAAGATCCAGCTCATGCCCGAGTACCAGATCCAGAATATTCGGAGATTCCTGTTCCACTTTGCGCACCTGCAGACATGGGACGCCGCCCTCCTGCAGTGCCTGAAACGTGCCGTGTGTCGCGAAGATCCGGTATCCCAGCGCGGCGAAACGCCGCGCGACCGGGATCATTTCCTGCTGTGCATCATCCCGCACGCTCATGACCATATTTTTGTAATGCGGCAGATGATAGCCTGCGCCCTGAAAGGCCTTAAACAGCGCTTCATGGAAATTTGCGGAAACACCGAGACACTCTCCTGTTGATTTCATCTCCGGACCCAGGGCAATATCTGCACCGGTGATTTTTTCAAATGAAAATACCGGCATTTTTACTGCATAACGCGGCGCCTCCTGCTGCAGACCGGGCTGAAATCCCATCTCCCGGATCGTTTTTCCGCAGATCACGCCCGCTGCGAGTGGAATCACCGGAATACCCGTAACTTTCGAAATATACGGCACCGTTCTGGAGGAGCGCGGATTTACCTCAATGATGTAGACATCTTCCCCGTCAGCGATGAACTGAATATTGATCATGCCGGTCACGTGCAGCGCAGCCGCCAGCTTTTCTGTATAACTGATAATGGTTTCTTTCACCTGCTGCGGGAGTGAACGGGGCGGGTAGACCGAGATCGAATCTCCTGAATGGATGCCCGTGCGCTCAATGTGCTCCATAATTCCCGGGATCAGGATATCCGTTCCGTCACAGATGGCGTCCACCTCCAGCTCTGTTCCCCTGATGTACCGGTCCACCAGAATCGGATGCTCCTGCTCGATCTGATTGATCTCGCCGATAAATACATCGATATCTTCCGCGCTGACGGCAATCCGCATACCCTGCCCGCCGAGTACATAGGACGGCCTGACAAGCACCGGATAACCCAGTTCACATGCGGCTTCCTTTGCTTCCTCTGCAGTAAACACGGTCCTGCCCGGCGGTCTGCGGATTCCGGTCTCCTGCAGAATCGCATCAAACCGCTCCCGGTCCTCTGCTGCATCAATGTCATCCGGCTGCGTTCCCAGAATGGGTACCCCCATTTTCAGCAGTGCCTCTGTCAGACCGATGGCCGTCTGGCCGCCAAACTGTACCACCGCGCCGTCCGGATGCTCAAGTTCCACAATATTTCTCACATCCTCCGGGGTCAGCGGCTCAAAATACAGGCGGTCAGCGATATCGAAATCCGTCGAAACGGTCTCTGGATTGTTGTTGATGATAATGGTCTCCCAGCCCGCCTGACTAAATGCCCATGCGGCGTGAACGGAGCAGTAGTCAAATTCAATTCCCTGTCCGATCCGGATCGGTCCGGAACCCAGGACAAGTACCTTTTTGCGGGGAACTTCCGCAGCAGTCCGCCCGCTAATATACGAAGCCGCCTCGTCCTCCATTCCGCAGACGGAATAGAAATACGGTGTCTCGGCATCAAATTCCGCCGCACAGGTGTCGACCATTTTAAAAGCAGCCTGCAGACCTGTTTTCTGACACATCCCGCGGACTTCCGCCTCCTGCATGCCCGCCAGCCGGGCAATCACACAGTTCGGAAATCCCATCTGCTTTGCCGCTTTGAGCAGCGGCTGATTGATCAGGCGGAGTTCACCGGCGCCATCCGCTTCTGTCTGCCGGATAAGCAGCGGCTCTGTCCGCAGCCGGTACTCCATTTCCACAAGATTCTGCAGCTTGCCGATGAACCACGTATCTATCATCGTCAGATCATGCAGATCTGAGGTGCTGTATCCGCGACGCAGTGCTTCGGCCAGCGCCCAGATCCGCCTGTCATCTGCCGCAAGGAGCAGCTGCCGCAGTTCCCGGTCATCAAACGATGTGTAATCATAGGAAAGCAGACTGTCTACATGCTGCTCCAGTGAGCGGATCGCTTTCATCAGAGCACTCTCAAAGTTCCCGCTGATAGCCATCACTTCCCCGGTTGCCTTCATCTGTGTCCCGAGCAGATGCTCTGCCGTGGTAAATTTATCAAACGGAAGGCGCGGCATTTTAACCACACAGTAATCGATCACCGGCTCAAAACAGGCTGTCGTCTTGCCGGTCACGGCATTTTTGATTTCATCCAGGGTGTAACCCAGCGCAGTCTTGGCTGCCACCCGCGCAATCGGGTAGCCGGTCGCCTTCGAAGCAAGCGCTGATGACCGCGAGACGCGGGGGTTGACCTCAATTACACAGTATTCAAAACTCACTGGATTCAGGGCAAACTGGACGTTGCACCCGCCGGTAATTTCCAGCTCCGTGATAATAGACAGCGCTGATGACCGCAGCATCTGGTATTCCTTATCTGAAAGCGTCTGAGAGGGTGCGACAACAATCGAGTCACCGGTATGGATTCCCACCGGATCCAGATTTTCCATATTGCAGACCGTAATCACATTGCCCGCACCATCGCGCATTACTTCATATTCGATTTCCTTCCAGCCGGCGATCGACTGCTCCACCAGTACTTCATGCACCCGAGACAGTCTCAGGCCGTTTTCCAGAATTTCTCTGCACATCTCTTCCGTCTGTGCGATGCCGCCGCCGGATCCGCCCAGTGTATAAGCCGGCCGCAGGACAACCGGATAGCCGATCTCCCCGGCTGCACGCAGGCCCTCCTCCACGGAATGCACGATTTCCGATGCGGCGACCGGTTCTCCGATCTTCTCCATCGTCTCTTTAAAAAGCAGGCGGTCTTCCGCTTTCTTAATGGTCAGCGCAGACGTTCCCGCAAGGCGGACGTGATGTTTCTCCAGAAATCCCTCTTCTTCCAGGGTCATCGCCAGATTCAGCCCGGCCTGACCGCCGAGGGTCGGCAGGATAGCATCCGGCTTTTCTTTCAATACCAGCGCTTTCAGCACCTCCGGCGTCAGCGGCTCAATATACACGTGATCCGCAATATCGCCGTCGGTCATGATCGTCGCAGGATTGGAATTCAGCAAAACAACTTCGACGCCTTCTTCGCGCAGCGCGCGGCAGGCCTGTGTGCCGGCGTAATCAAATTCCGCCGCCTGCCCGATTACGATCGGTCCGGAGCCGATTACCAGAACCTTCTGTATACCTGCATCACGCATGTTTTTCCTCCATCATTTCGATAAAATTCTGAAACAGATATCCGGAATCCCGCGGGCCGGGACTTGCCTCCGGATGAAACTGCACCGTCATAACGGGCCGGTCTAGATACCGCCATCCCTCATTCGTGCCATCGTTGACATTCCGGAACGCCTCCCGGGCGACTGCGGGATCCATGCTGTCGGGATCTACCGCATAACCGTGGTTCTGCGAAGTAATATAGACGCGGCCAGTCTGCAGATCCTTCACCGGATGGTTGCCGCCCCGGTGGCCGTATTTCAGGCGGAAGGTGTCTGCGCCCATCGCCAGTGCCATCAGCTGATGACCGAGACAGATCGCAAAAACCGGTACGCCGGCGTCTCCCAGCACGCGCACATTCCGGATCAGTGCGGGATCCTCCTTCGGGTCTCCGGGACCATTCGAAATCAGAATGCCGTCCGGCCTGTCAGCCA
>JAFVEX010000207.1 GCA_017475785.1 Eubacterium sp.
AGCGACCGCGGGAATTATGAGAAGATCATCGAGATGGTGGAAAACAAGGAACACGCGTCCGACAGACTGTTCCTGTTTGACATTACGATGCAGAACCACGGCGGTTATGAGTCAGAGACGTATCACGGCGACGTGCAGGTGGAAGGGTATGAGAGCGAGAGCGTCAACAACTACCTCTCTCTGGTCCGGGAGAGCGACGCGGCGCTGGAATACCTGATCAGCTATTTTGAAAAATGTGAGGAGCCGACCATCATCCTGATGTTCGGAGATCATTATCCGGATCTTCCGGATGAATTTACGGAGTATATTTCGGGCAGCAGTTATGACGATCTGTCGCTGTCCGAAAAGGAGATGTACTTTGCGACGCCGTTTTTCATCTGGGCGAATTATGATATACCGGAAAAGCAGGATCTTCTGACCAGCAACAACTATCTCGGTACGATGATGCTGGAGCAGACCGGACTGAAGATGGCGCCCTACAATTATTTCCTGAAAAATCAGCGGAAGCAGATTATGGCGCTCAACCATCTCGGGTATGCAGACGCAGAAGGGAATTTTCACGCGTGGAGCAGCGGCGAGGCCGGTGACCTGGATCAGGAATGGAAATATGAGTGCCTCCAGTACAACAATCTTGCTGAGAAGCGAAGAAGACTGGATGAATTTTTTACAGTAGGAGAGTAGATCATGAAAAAACCGGTACTGGTAATCATGGCTGCCGGCATGGGCAGCCGCTATGGCGGACTGAAGCAGATGGATCCTGTGGATGAGGAGGGACATCTGATCATCGACTATTCCCTGTATGACGCGATGCAGGCAGGGTTTGAAGATGTGATTTTTATTATTAAGCGGGAGAACGAGGAGATGTTCCGCGAGGCGATCGGGGACAGGATCAGCCGCCTGATGAACGTGCACTACGTCTTTCAGGAGCTGGAGGATGTGCCCGAAGGAATTACGGTGCCGGAAGGGCGCGTAAAGCCGTGGGGCACAGGACACGCCGTGCTCTCCAGCATTTATACGGTGAACGACGCCCCGTTTGCCGTGATCAACGCGGATGATTACTACGGCAAAGAAGCGTTCCGGCTTATTTATGAGTATCTTCTGCGCCACAACAATGACCAGAAGTATCATTACGCCATGGTCGGATATGAGCTTGGCAAGACAGTTACAGAGAACGGTTCTGTCGCCCGTGGTGTCTGTGAGACAGACGCGGACGGTTTTCTTACCCGGATCACGGAGCGCACGCAGATCGAGCTGCATGACGGCGGGATCGCCTATACGGAGGATGGAGGACAGTCGTGGACACAGCTTCCGGAAGATACGATCGTCTCCATGAATCTCTGGGGATTTACCGCGTCGATGATGGACGAGCTGCAGGAGCGGTTCCGCGGATTCCTTGAGAAGAATCTTCCGGTCAATCCGCTCAAGTGCGAGTACTTTCTTCCCTTTGTCGTCGAAGACCTGCTGAAGGAGGGGAAGGCAGATGTTAAGGTGCTGCGCACATCAGATCACTGGTACGGCGTGACCTACATAGAGGATAAGCCGCATGTGGTTGCTTCGCTTCGCGCGCTGCGCGAGACGGGCGCCTATCCGGAAGGCTTCGGGATGGCGTAAAGATCTATAAAGGAGTCATCAATCTTGCTTCTGTTACAATGGTGGTTGATTTTTATCGTGCTCGGACTCGGCCTGCTGCCTGCAGCCGCATGGCTTTTCCGCGTGTTCGATGACCGCGGCTGGCTTTTCGCGAAGGTGCTGTCACTGGCGGCGGGAGGATATCTCGTCTGGGCATTGTGTGTGGCAGGATGGATTCCGTTTACAAGGGCAGCTGCGATTCTGGTGACTGCCGCGCTGTTTGCTTTCGTCTGGGGAATCTTTCTGCTCCGGGTGCTGTGCGCTGCCAGAAGAGCAGGCGTCCGCGCAGGCCAGGCTCTTGGAAATTGCCTGTCCGGCGTAAGCTTCCGGATCATTTTTGCGGAAGAACTTCTGTTTTTCCTGCTGTTTCTGTTCTGGGGATATCTGATCGGATTCCGGCCGGAGGCCGCGGGAACCGAAAAATTCATGGATTTTGGCTTTATGGCCGCCATGGAGAGAAGCACCGTACTTCCCGCAAAGGATATGTGGTACGGGACAGATCCCATCAATTATTACTATGGCGGGCAGTACTACGCAGTTTACTTTGCCAGACTTGCCGGAACTACATCGGCGTATGCGTACAATCTGATGCGCGCGCTTGTCTCGGCCGTGACGTTCGTCCTGCCGATTTCCATGGTCCGGCAGCTGCTGAGGCGCAGATTTCACAAGCGCACGGAACAACAGTCCTGGGCGCGCTCACTTGTGCCTGCGGCGGGAGGGATCCTTGCGGGACTTGCCGCTGCCTGTGCCGGCAACGTGCATTATTTGCTCTACGGCCTGTTTGGGAAGGTGTTCCGCCTCTCCGGCTACGAGACGTACTGGTTTCCGGAATCCACCCGGTACATCGGCCACAATCCGCCGACCGACGACGCCTGCATCCACGAGTTTCCGTCCTATTCATTTGTTCTCGGAGATCTGCACGCGCACATGGTAAATCTGATTTTTGTGCTGCTGTTTCTGGGAATTCTGACAGCCTGGGTGCTGGAGAGCGGCGGGAAGAAGGAGCGCCCGCAAAAAGCGCTTGCAAGTCCGCATTTGCTCGTACTTGCGTTTTTAACAGGCGTGTTTCAGTGGACAAATTACTGGGACTATGTTATATATTTAACAGTGTTATTGCTCGGACTTGTTCTGCGCCAGCTGCTGCTGCGTGGGGTGCCGCTGTCCCGGAAGGTACTGGTGGTTCTCGGTCAGACAGTGATCTGCGTCGTGACCGGCAGGCTGGCTGCGCGCCCGTTTACGAGCTCCTTTGACATGATGGTCTCAGAGGCTGCATTTACGCAAAATCACACGGCACTGTACCAGTTTCTGGTTTTATGGGGTCTCCCGATTGCCGTGCTGCTTCTGTTTCTGCTGCATTTTGCCCGGAGATATCTGGCGGATGCAGTACCGGAATCATCTGAAATGGAAAAAGTACCGTCTCTCTTTATGGTGATGCTTGGGTGCTGCGCGCTCGGCCTGATCCTGATTCCAGAAGTCGTATATGTAAAAGATATATACGGAGACGGCTATTCGCGGACCAATACGATGTTTAAGCTGACGTATCAGGCCTTCCTGATGTTCGGCCTTTTTCAGGGGTACGCGCTGACTGAACTGTTTATTGGCGCAGGGAAAAAACTGGCGCGGGCCGCGGCAGGTGTGTTGCTCGCCGTGCTGCTTCTGACCTGCGGGTACCTGCCGTATTCGATTTACTGCTGGTTCGGCAATATCCTGGATCTCTCCCGGTATCAGGGACTGGACGCGACTGCCTTTATTTCAGAAGACTACCCGGAGGACGCAGAGGCCATCAGGTGGCTGGAGCGTGAAGTGGACGGCAATCCGGTTGTGCTGGAGGTGTACGGAGACAGCTACAGCACATATTGCAGAGTCTCAGCGATGACCGGCCTGCCAACGCCTGAAGGCTGGTATGTCCACGAGTGGCTGTGGCGTGAAAACACGGAGGCGCAGAATGCGCGGATAGCTGATATCGACGCGGTCTATACGTCGGAGGACACGGATTATGTGCGCAGTCTGCTGGAAAAATATAACGTGGAATACATTTTCGTCGGAAGCTGTGAGCGGGAAGCATATCAGAATCTGAACGAATCAGGTCTGCGCGCGCTTGGCGAGGTAGTCTTTGGCGCCGCGCCCGGACAGGGGGGCACATTTATCGTCAGGGTGCAGCAGCATTCATAAACGCGCGATTGAAATGGACTGTCTCCGGTAAGGATGAACAATGGATCTGTTTGAATACATGAAAACCAAAACCCTCGAGAAGGAATCTCCGCTTGCGTCCAGAATGCGGCCCCGCACGCTGGATGAGGTTGTAGGGCAGTCGCATATTGTCGGGAAGGGGACACTGCTGTACCGCGCGATTAAAGCAGATAAGCTCAGCTCTGTGATTTTTTACGGCCCTCCGGGCACAGGTAAGACAACGCTGGCGCAGGTAATCGCAAATACCACCAGCGCAGCCTTTACCAGAATCAACGCGACGATGGCCGGCAAGAAGGACATGGCAGAGGCCGTAAAGGCCGCGCAGGACCGCATGGGCCAATATGGTAAACGCACGATTTTGTTTGTCGATGAGATTCACCGGTTTAACAAGGCACAGCAGGATTACCTGCTCCCATATGTCGAAGACGGGACGCTGACGCTGATCGGCGCGACGACAGAAAATCCGTATTTCGAGGTCAACAGCGCGCTGATTTCACGCTCGATCATTTTTGAACTGAAACCGCTTGCGCGTGAGGACATCGAAAAACTGCTGGACCGGGCCGTGACAGACGAAGAGCGGGGACTGGGAAGCTATCACGTCGTTCTGGATGACGACGCGCGCGCTTTTCTGGCAGATATTTCCGGGGGAGACGCACGGGAAGCGCTGAACGCGATTGAACTGGGCGTCCTGACGACAGAGCCCTCTTCAGACGGGAAAATACACATTGATCTGGAAACCGCGTCTGCGTGTATCCAAAAGCGAGTCGTGCGGTACGACAAGGACGGCGACCAGCATTATGATACGATCTCGGCGTTTATAAAAAGCATGCGCGGATCGGATCCGGACGCTGCCGTCTATTATCTGGCCAAAATGCTCTCAGCCGGAGAGGATATAAAATTTATCGCCAGGCGAATCATGATCTGCGCGTCGGAAGATGTGGGCAACGCAGATCCCATGGCGATCGTCGTGGCGGCCTCGGCCGCGCAGGCTGCCGAGCGGATCGGGATGCCGGAATCACAGCTGATCCTGGCACAGGCCTGTATCTATGTGGCATGCGCGCCGAAAAGCAACGCCTGCACAAACGCGATCGGGGCGGCAATGGAGTCTGTGAGATCTGTCCGGACGTCTGTTCCGCCGCATCTGCAGGACGCGCATTACAGGGGGTCAGAAGCTCTGGGGCGCGGGACGGGTTATAAATACGCGCATAACTATCCGAACCACTATGTAGAACAGCAGTATCTGCCCTCGGAAATCCTCGGCACACGCTTCTATGAGCCGACGGAGCAGGGCTATGAGGCGCAGATCCGGGCGCATTTTGACAGGATCAAAGGTTCAGAGGAGTAAGACAGCTTTGTTTTCAGATGCGGAATCCGTAACCGGATGACACGAAAAGAACTGGTGCTTTACTCCATCAGCTGCTTCATAATCACGCTGTAAACTTCGGCGTGACGGCGGTGCCACTTTTCACAGATGGTTTTTGCGGCGGCCTCTGTCGGCACCGCAAGCGTAAGGTTGATCATGGTGACGTCATTTTCGGCGACGGTGCAGTGGACGACATAACCCTCTGCTGAATTCCAGTGGTATCTGGCGGACACACCGGCTTCGCTCCGCAGGGCCTAGGAATGATCCCGGAGCCACTCCTGGATTTCTTCCTTGATTTCACCAGAGAGATCCTGATCCAGGTAGTAGAGGCTTTCCAGGCCATCCTGCGTGATGGTATAGTGCGTCATGTGCTGGTCGTATTCAGCATTTGCGAGCCCGGTCTCGCCCAGATCCTGCAGCACCTCGTTCATGCGGAAATAGGTCATGTAGTTCAGACCTACGACACAGTCCGAGATCTGCGAGACCGTCAGCGGGAATGATACCTGCTTCAGCAGATACAAGATGATCAGCTTGTACAGGGAGAGAGAAGAGTCAATCATAATGAACCTCTGTTTAAAACCTTTCTGTGCGCGCGTTTCATTAAAACGGTGCTTTCGGCACAATGCCTGGCAGAGCCTGCTCCGCAATTCCGGCAAATGCCTGGCAGAGCCTGGTCTGCGATTCCGGCAGATGCCTGGCAGAGCCCGGTCATTGGTTCGGGCAGGCGCCGGCCGCTGTCTGTATTATAGTCGTTACTGAGCATTTTTTCAAACATTCAGAGTGTTTTACAGTTTTAACAGGAGGATAAGATATCTATGGCAGAAAAAACAACCGTACTGATGATTCTTGACGGATACGGTGAAAATCCGGTCTGCTCACACAATGCCATCTGCGAGGCAAAAACGCCGGTGATGGACAAACTGAAAGCAGAATGCCCCTATGTACAGGGCAATGCCAGCGGACTCGCCGTGGGCCTGCCGGACGGTCAGATGGGCAATTCAGAGGTCGGACATATGAATATGGGCGCCGGAAGAATTGTTTATCAGGATCTGACACGTATCACCAAGGCCATTGAAGACGGTGATTTCTTTGAAAATGAAGAGCTTTTGAAGGCGATTGAAAACGCAAAGAAAAACCAGGGGACCCTGCACATGTGGGGTCTGCTGTCAGATGGCGGCGTACACAGCCACAACACGCATTTGTACGCGCTGCTGGAAATGGCGAAACGGCACGGACTTGAAGACGTCTGTGTCCACTGCTTCCTGGACGGAAGAGACACCCCGCCGACCTCAGGAATCGAGTATATCGCCCAGCTGCTGGAGAAGATGAAGGAGATCGGCGTCGGCAGAATCGGCGTGATTTCCGGCCGCTACTACGCGATGGACCGCGACAACCGCTGGGAGCGCGAGGTTATCGCGTATGACGCGCTGACAAAGGGCGAAGGCGTGGACGGCGGTTCAGATCCTCTTGCGGCGCTGCAGGCGTCCTATGACGCCGGCGTCACGGATGAGTTTGTTGTTCCGATCGTCATGAAAAACGAGGATGGAAGCCCGGCCGCGACAGTAAAGGACGGGGATTCCGTCATTTTCTACAACTTCCGCCCGGATCGCGCCAGAGAGATCACGCGGGCGTTCTGTGATCCGGAATTCACTGGATTCGACCGTGAAAAGCTTCTTGATCTCACATACGTCTGCTTTAAGAATTATGACGAAACCATTCCGAATAAGCTGGTAGCGTTTAAAAAAGAAGAGATCAACAATACGTTCGCGCAGTATCTTTCCTCCCTCGGAAAGACGCAGCTGCACACGGCAGAGACAGAGAAATACGCGCACGTCACGTTCTTTTTCAACGGCGGCGTAGAGGAGCCGTATCCGGGCGAAGACCGCATACTGGTCAACAGCCCGAAGGTGCCGACCTATGACATGCAGCCAGAGATGAGTGCTTATGAAGTCTGTGACAATCTCTGCGAGGCAATCCGTTCCGGAAAATATGACGTGATCATCATAAACTTCGCAAATCCGGATATGGTAGGACATACAGGCGTCGAAGAAGCCGCGATTAAGGCGATCGAAGCAGTTGACATTTGTGTCGGCCGCGCGGTGGAAGCCGTCAAAGAAACCGGCGCGCAGATGTTTATCTGTGCTGATCATGGCAACGCGGAATACATGGTAGACGAAGAGACCGGCGAGCCGTTCACGGCGCACACAACCAACCCGGTTCCGTTTATCCTGGTCAACGCAGATCCTTCCTGGAGCCTGCGGGAGGGCGGAAGACTGGCAGATATCGTCCCGACGCTTCTGGAGATGATGGGAATTCCGCAGCCGGAGGAGATGACAGGAGAATCCCTTCTGGTCAGAAACTAAGGAAACATTGATTAATTCGTGATAGATTGAATTGGCGTTTCCCTGTCAAAAAATATAAACCAGGAGCCGGATGACAGAACAGATTCCGGCGGTGAAGCTTGACACAAAACTGCACGGGTGATAGGATTGGTTCGTGCTGTTTTGCCACCTTCCCGCACATGATTTTTGGATCTGTATGCGGGAGCGCATCATACAATTATATTCAACAAGGAGAGAAGAACATTGAAAAAGATTATTGCAGCAGTTATGGCGATTGGTATGACTCTTAGTCTGGCAGCGTGCGGCGGTTCCTCTGCTGGTTCGTCGTCCGCGGCATCCTCTGCGGCCTCCACAGCATCCTCTGCGGCATCTTCCGCAGCCTCAGCAGTCTCTGAAGCGGCAGAAGAGAGCAGCGCTTCCGCGTCTTCCGAAGAAGACGCCGGAATGGTTCTCGTAGAAGAAGGAAAACTCCACATGGCGACGAATGCTTCCTTCCCGCCCTACGAGATGACGACAGACGACGGCGGCTTTGAGGGAATCGACGTGGAAGTAGCTACGGCAATCGCAGAAAAGCTCGGTCTGGAGCTGGTTGTGGATGACATGGATTTCTCGGCAGTTATCACTTCCGTGCAGAGCGGAAAGTCCGATATCGCGATGGCCGGCATGACCGTCAACGAAGAGCGCAAGCAGAATGTTGATTTTACAGATAGCTACGCAAATGCGGTTCAGGTCGTTATCGTGCCGGAAGACAGCAGCATTGCTTCCATCGATGACCTCGCAGATGTCACCATTGGCTGCCAGGAAGGTACCACGGGCGCGATCTACTGTGAAGATGATTTCGGCGCTGACCATGTCATTACCTATAAAGATGGTTCCACCGCGACACAGGCGCTGATCCAGGGCAAGGTAGACGCGGTCGTCATCGACAATGAGCCTGCAAAAGCGTATGTCAGCGCAAACGAGGGTCTGAAGATTCTGGATTCCGAGTACGCGAATGAAGATTACGCGATCGGCATCGGCAAGGACAACGCAGGACTTTACAACGCGGTCAATGACGCTCTGAAAGAGCTGATCAGCGACGGCACCGTTCAGTCAATCGTAGATAAATACATTACAGAATAAAAAGACAATCTGATCAAGTCACAGAATTGCGACAGCATACAGCAGACGGCCGGAGAACTGTGAAGAATCCGGCTGTTCTGCTGTTTTGCGGGACGGGATGAAAACATGTCAACATCGGAGGAAAATCGTTGGGTTCATCAGCTACGCTAAAAGAGCAGTTTATTATGAGCTTCATCACCGGCGAGCGGTGGAAGCTCTATCTCAAGGGACTGGGCGTCTCGCTGCTGCTGACACTGGGCGCGCTGGCGCTTGGTATTGTTTTTGGAATCATTGTCGCGATTATCCGCACAATGCACGACCAGAAGGCCCCGGGCAAGCGCTCCGCCGGCCTTGTGATCGGAAATGTGATCTGCAAGGTCTACACGACGGTCATCCGGGGTACCCCGATGATGGTCCAGCTTCTGATCATGGGTTTTGTTGTCTTTAAGACCAGCAGAAATCTTGTAGGTGTCGCGATACTCTCGCTCGGTATCAATTCCGGCGCGTATGTGGCGGAAATCGTCCGCGGCGGCATCATGTCCGTCGATCCCGGCCAGATGGAGGCAGGACGGTCACTCGGCATGAATTACAGAACCGTCATGAAGGACGTCGTGATTCCGCAGGCAATCAAGAATATTCTGCCTGCGCTGGGCAATGAGCTGATCACGCTGTTTAAGGATACCTCGCTTGTATCTGTCATCGGCGCGGTCGAGCTCACAAAAGTCGCGCAGAATATTCAGGCGCGCACGTATCAGCCGCTGATGCCGTACATCGGAATCGCCGTGATGTATCTGATTGTGGTTATTATCTTTACCTGGCTGCTGGGTATCTTTGAGAGGAGGCTTCGTAAGAGTGACAGACGCTAAAGCATTGATCAAGGTCTCGCATCTGACGAAGACCTTCGGAGATCACATGGTCCTGAATAATATCTCGGAGCAGATCTATTATGGGGAAAAAATCTGTATCATCGGTCCGTCAGGATCTGGAAAATCGACGTTTCTCCGCTGCCTGAATCTTCTGGAAACACCGACAGACGGCTCGATTACCTTCGATGGAATTGAGATCACTTCCGAAAAAACGGACATCAACAAAATCCGCCAGCAGATGGGCATGGTGTTTCAGCATTTTAACCTCTTTCCGAACATGACAGTGCGCAAAAATATTACGCTGGCGCCGGTCCGCACCGGCCTGATGAGCCAGGAGGAGGCTGACGCGGAGGCGGAGAAGCTGCTGGAGCGTGTCAGCCTGCTGGAAAAAGCAGACGTGTACCCTTCGTCGCTTTCCGGCGGCCAGAAGCAGCGTATCGCCATCGTGCGCGCTCTTGCCATGCGGCCGAAGCTGATGCTGTTTGACGAGCCGACCTCCGCTCTGGATCCCGAGATGGTAGGAGAGGTGCTCCAGGTCATGAAGGAACTCGCGGAAGACGGCATGACCATGGCCGTCGTAACGCATGAGATGGGATTTGCCAGGGAAGTCGGCAACCGTATTCTGTTTATCGACGAAGGAAGAGTGATGGAGCAGGGCACGCCGGAGGAAGTGTTCGGCAGTCCCAAAAATCCCCGCCTGCAGGATTTCCTCTCTAAAGTGCTTTAAAGAACTGTGCGGAAATGTCAAGTTTCTTCTGACACAGCTGCAGAAACAAAGGCAGTTTAACGGTAGGAGTTGAAAACATGAAGCTTGTAATACAGCGCGTTTCGTCAGCGTCTGTCTCGATAGACGGCAAAACAGTCGGCGCGATCGGTCAGGGGCTGCTGGTTCTGATCGGAATCGAGCAGGAAGATACGAAAGAGATTGCAGACCGCTATCTGAAAAAACTGATCGGACTTCGCATTTTTCAGGATCAGGAAGGAAAGACAAATTTGTCACTGGCGGATGTCGGCGGACAGCTGCTTCTGATTTCTCAGTTTACGCTCTGCGCGAACTGCAAGAAAGGAAACCGTCCGAGCTTCTTTAAAGCGGGGACGCCGGATATGGCCGAGCCTCTTTACGAGTATATGCTGGAGCAGGCGAGAAAACAGGTTCCTGTCGTGGAGCAGGGTGAATTTGGCGCGGAGATGAAGGTTTCTCTGATAAATGACGGGCCGTTCACAATTGTCCTGGAGGATCTCTGATGCCAGCATGACACAAAACGCGGCATAACGTAAAAAGACAAAAATCACTTGCAACTGCAAAGACACTGTGGTAATATATGTTTTGATCGTTTTTTGGAGGTAATTGATTATGCCAACAGCATTGGTGATTATTCTTTCAATTTTATTTGCAGTAGTCTGCGTTGCGTCGATTATTATCGTTATGATGCAGAAGAGCAAGGATCCGGGACTTGGTGCGATTGGTGGTATGTCGGGTTCAACAGACACCTACTGGGGGAAAAACAAAGGACGTTCCGCCGAGGGAAATCTGGTCAGGATCACGCGTATTCTTGCGATTGCGTTCTTCGTGCTGGCAATCGTTCTGAATATGGGCTGAGATAAGTAAGACTGCTGCATGATGAACATGCAGCAGTTTTTTGCTCCATAGGGGAGGAACAATTGAATGAGCAAAGAAAAGAACAACCGTCTGGTCGCGAACAACAAAAAGGCGTACCACGACTATTTCATCGAGGAAAAATATGAGGCGGGCATCGCCCTGCACGGGACAGAAGTCAAATCCCTGCGCATGGGGAAGTGCTCAATCAAAGAAGCCTTCGTCAAGATCGAAGAGGACGGCGTCTATCTTCACGGGATGCACATCAGTCCCTATGAAAAGGGAAACATTTTCAACAGGGATCCCCTGCGCGTGCGCAGGCTGCTGCTGCACAAGCGGGAGATCAGCAAGCTGCGCGGCGCCATCACGCAGAAGGGTTATACAATTGTCCCCCTGCAGGTGTATTTCCGCAATTCCCTTGTAAAGGTGGAGATCGGTCTGGCGAAGGGCAAAAAGCTCTATGACAAGCGGCAGGACATCGCGAAGAAAGACCAGCGGCGTGAGGCAGAGAGAGACTTTAAGGTGAGGAACCTCTCCTGAAAGCCGTGAACAATTTGTGAAGTCAGGAAAAAATGAAAGGTTTTGTTTGACTTCCAAATGATGTTGTGTTACGTTTACTTTGTGAGGACACACAATCAACATGGCACGTATTCCGTGCAAAAACTCTGACGACAGACTGTTCGTCAAACCATCTGGGCTAGTACTGGTTTCGACGGGGGTTTTGAAGTTTGGGAAGCCATCCGCGGACTCCGGGAACCGCGCATCAACCCGGTACTTTAAAAATAAACGCTAACGAAGATAATTTCGCATTAGCTGCAGCCTAACTGCTGCATGTCGGTCTGGCAGGTTCCCGCGCCTGTGATTCCGGCATCAAATAAGGCGGGGAACGTTTGTGCCTAAGCTTTGCGGCACGAACGGATTTTATGAAGCTACCGCGCGGCACAGCCTGTCATCCGGCAGTTCCGCGGGGGAATCAATGTAGAATGACTGTGATGGGAGAAACCTGAATGGATGGGCTTTCGGACGCGGGTTCGACTCCCGCCTGGTCCATACGAAACAAAGTCTGCAGCTGGTCACCGGCAGGTGACATCTTCCTTGTAGCAGCGTGCGCCTGCGCATAATGTTCTGGTTTTCCCCGGAAAAGTATTGGTTATACAGTATTTTCCGGGGCTTGTTTTTGGAAGCAGCGCATCCTTTTAAATAAAATCTGTCAGCAGGTCGTTTCGATTGCAAATATCAACGCACAGAAAAACCACGGGAGAAATCGCATGGAACAATTAAAAATACTGGTGGTTGACGATGAAGCGCGCATGCGCAAGCTGGTACATGACTTTCTCGCAAAGCAGAATTTTCTCGTTATAGAAGCGGGAGACGGGGAAGCGGCACTGAATATTTTTTACGAACAGCGGGATATCGCGCTGATTATTCTTGACGTCATGATGCCGAAGATGGACGGATGGGAGGTCTGCCGGGAAATCCGCAGGGAATCTAAGGTTCCTATCATCATGCTGACCGCGCGGGGAGATGAGCGCGATGAGCTGCTTGGATTTGAGCTGGGCGTTGATGAGTACATCTCGAAGCCCTTCAGTCCCAAGATTCTCGTGGCCCGCGTAGAGGCGATCCTCCGCCGCACGAACCAGTATGACGACACGGACACACTTGAGATCGGCGGCATCCGCCTCGACCGCTCTGCGCACACCGCGTCGGTCGACGGCCGTGACATTGAACTGAGTTTTAAGGAGTTTGAGCTGCTGACATATTTTATGGAGAATAAGGGGATCGCGCTTTCCAGAGAGAAAATTCTTAATAACGTATGGAACTATGATTATTTTGGAGACGCGCGCACAATTGATACCCATGTGAAAAAACTGCGCAGTAAGCTGGGCGAAAAGGGCGAGCTGATCAAGACGATCTGGGGGCTCGGCTACAAATTTGAAGAAACCAAAACACCATGAAAACATCTATTAAGCGGCGCGTAGCCTTCACCTTTATCATTTTGATGGCCTCTGCGCTCCTGTTAATCGGCGTCATCAACGTGGTCTTTCTGGACGGGTTTTATTTGCGCGAAAAGCAGAACAGGCTCCGGAAAAGCTGGGAGATGTTCAACGAGGAGATCGATGAGGACACAGAGGAAGTCAGCGAGGAGATTGAGCGGTTCTGTTCTGTCAGCGCGCTGACTTACGCGGTTGTGGATTATAATCTGAATTTTCGCCTGACGAACGCGCAGGACGGGGACAGCATGGCGAGCCGGCTGTTTGGCAACGTCCTTCAGATTGAAGAAGATAACACCACGACACTTCTCGAGACGGATCAGTTCAACATCATCAAAATCCATGATGATTTTAAAAACATGGATTATCTGGAGCTCTGGGGCTTTCTGGAAAAAGGATACTATTATATTGCCATCACGCCTCTTGAGAGCATCAATACCGCCGCGAAGCTTTCCATGCGGTTTTATACATATGTCGGCCTGATTGTAATTCTCGCAAGTTCCATTATCATCTGGCTGCTCACACGGCGGCTTGTGAAGCCGGTGCAGGAGCTGACGGAAATCTCCAAAAAAATGGCGGAACTTGATTTTAACGCGCACTACGAGAGCGGCGGAGAGGATGAGATCGGCAAGCTCGGCGAAAACTTCAACACCATGTCTGAGAAGCTGGAGCAGGCAATCTCGGAGCTGAAAACGGCAAATCTGCAGCTTCGGAAGGATATCGACGAGAAAACGAAGATCGATGTCATGCGCAGAGAGTTTCTCGGGAACGTGTCACACGAGCTGAAGACGCCGATTGCCCTGATCCAGGGCTACGCGGAAGGCCTGAAGGATATTGCGGATGACCCGGAGAGCAGGGAATTCTACTGTGACGTCATCATTGATGAATCGGCAAAAATGAACCAGATGGTGAAGCAGCTGCTGACGCTGAATCAGCTGGAATCGGGAACTGACCAGCTGGTTTTGGCCAGATTTGATCTGACCGCACTGATCCGGGGCGTCATCGGCGCGATGCAGATCATGATCTCACAGGCAGAGGCTGACGTGCGGTTCCGGCAGGAGAAGCCGCTCTATGTCTGGGGAGACGAATTCCGGATTGAAGAGGTTGTCACAAATTATCTCAGCAATGCCATTCATCATCTGGCAGGCGATCATCTGATCGACATTTCCTGCGCTGAGCGGGACGGAATTGTTACCACGACTGTGTTTAATCGCGGGAAGCCGATTCCAGAAGAAGATCTCTCGCGGATCTGGGAGAAGTTTTACAAGGTTGACAAAGCGCACACGCGGGCTTATGGCGGAAGCGGTATCGGTCTCTCGATTGTGCGCGCGATTATGGAGCAGCACGGGCAGACCTGCGCAGCCGAAAACAGGGAAGACGGCGTCGCCTTTTCCTTTACACTGGAAAGCAAAGTAAGCCTGTAGAAAAAACTCCTTTTGGAACGTGTGGAATACACTTTCCAAAAGGAGTTTTAAACCCTTATATAGAATCTTTACTGCTCCAGCTCACATCCCTGCGAGTAGTAAATGACGATCGGCATCTCTGTAGAAATGACAGAGAAAAGCTGGCCCGCTGCCTCAGAGGGCATATTGATGCACCCGTGGGACCCGGAGTAGTAGTAGATGTCCCCGCCGAACGCGCCGCGCCACCACGCGTCGTGGAAACCGATGTTTCCGTTAAACGGCATCCAGTAGTCGCAGGGGGTCTCGTACTCGGGCTCGCCATCTTCATTCCGCGGCCCCGTCAGTACATGGTCTCTCTCTTTCCAGCTGAGGAAGTAGATGCCGGACGGCGTGTACCTGCTGTACACCATTGTTCCGGATACGATATCCGAATCCATGTAAAGTTCATTGTTCTGATAGACCCACATGTGCTGCCGGCTCAGATCGCACTCGATGTAATTTGGACCAAAGCCCCAGTTCTCCGTGTACATCTCCGTGCTGAGCCAGTTGGGCTCCCTGGTCGTGATCGTGCCGGAAGCAAGCTCCTCGCGTGTCTGGGCAAGCTCGGTCTCGTAATCCATGCGCCAGCCATATGTGTCGCTTTTGACCGTCATATCGCCCAGATCAGTTGCCTGGAAGTGGTGATCCTCTCCGAGTGTCTTGACATCCTCAGCCATCTTTTCGACATATTCTTCGAGCTTTGCCTCCCAGACTTCTTCATCCTTCGAATAGTGTCCGTCGTCATCCTTGATGAGCCATTTCCTTAGCGTATTGCCGTTCAATGTCTCCTCGCCGCCGGGAAGCTGCCAGGTGATGCTGGCACACGCGAGCTCGTTGAGCTCATAACACTGATCGGCAAGCAGCTGATCGTCCGAGAAGACGGTCGGGTTCTGGTAGGCGTCTGCCACGGAATCCACGTCCAGAGTAGTCTTTGAAGCACTGACCGCGTCTTTTACGGCTGCCGTAACAATTTCAGGATCCAGCGTTGTGCCGTAGCGCTCTTTCAGAATCTTAAATTTTTTCTTTTTGAATCTTACGCGCGCGTTTTTCGGAGCGACCATATTGTCTTCCTGGTATTCCGGAAGTGCTGTGAGCTTATCGGCCAGCTTCTGTTCGTCAAATGCTGTCGCGACAGAGACCGTCTCATCCTGGGAGCCGAACTGACCCTTTGGCCAGAGCAGAAAATGCTGATCTTCCATCAGCTTCTGCACGCTTCCGTCAGAGACGTAGTGGTAGTCAATTTCGTCTCCGGGAATCGTCTCCTTCGCGTCCTCGCGGAACTGCAGGCTGATCTGATAATCCTCGGCCTTGTCCGCGATTTCCTTTTCCACATCCTCCGGTGTCCGGAAACTGGCGTCGATTCCGTTGATCACGGTTCCTTTGTAGAAGACCGTCTTGAACTGCTGCGCATAGCTTACATATGCGTATATCGCGAACGCGATCAGTGCCGCGATCATGATGAGCAGCAAATATTTTAGTTTGTTGGACCGGGTTTTCGCAGGCTTTTTCTGGCTGCCTGAGGCTTCCTCATTAGAATCCGGAAGCGGCGCGGCGCTGCCGTTTTTGTTTTCCGACATGATATTACTCCCCTTACATTGAAACATACTGTAAGGAATTATAGCACATTTTTTCACAAAATAAAGAAGAAAGTGCTTACATAATACAAAATTTTTTGTTAAACTATTATTACAGGAAAGGATTAACTTCAGAAAGGAGGCATCGTGTATCCGATTGGTACGTATGTAGTGTATGGAACACATGGTCCATGCCGCATTCATGATATTACACACCTGGACATGCCGGGTTGTGACAGAAAGAGAAAGTATTATGTTTTGGAACCCGCAGGTTCGTCAGGGAGTATCATTTACTCTCCTGTAGACAGCGAGAA
>JAFVEX010000208.1 GCA_017475785.1 Eubacterium sp.
ATGACTGCGATAAGCCCTTTTGAGATGGCCGGTGCTGCCGGTCTCCCGCCGGAAGACACTTCTGAGTATGTCCGGTTCAGTCTTGCGGCTGCCTCGGACACACGCTGTCCGCGCGCGGGAACTTCTGATCTTCTCTGTCCGCCCGCTCCGGAAAAACCCTGTCTTTCTCTTTCTGCTCCAGGGAAATCCTGCGTTCCTGTCCCAGAGAAATCCTGTCTTCCTGCTCCGGGGAATCCCTGTCCGCCCGCTGATCCGGAAATTCTCTGGTTCCGGGCTGCGGCCTCAGAGACGCTGTATCCTCCCTCATCCGTCTGCTGGTTGTACTCCTGGTACGGATCATATTCATAGTATGAATCTTCTGATTCCTGCGTTTCATATCCGGGGTACTGATCCGCCGACTCTGGCGTTTCATACCCGGGGTACCGATCTGCCGGCTCCTGCGTTTCATGGTTCTGGAACGGGCGCCCGTCTCTTCCCGGAATATATCCTCCCGATAAACCCGCGCTGCCGGAGTTTTCTTCCGGAGATATTTTGACCAGCCGGTTTCCGCAGCGCTCGCAGAACATTGCGGAGTCGACATTCTTTTTTCCACATTTTCCACAAAACATTCTCGCTGTCCCCCGCTATTTCTGCACCGAAAAACCATCCAGAGCGTTTGTTATTTCCGAGCCTTCCGCATACTGGTCTTCGTATGTCTCCCACTCTGACGCCGTCTCGTTCGCCGCAGGGTGAAGTCTCCCCGTCCGTGACCCAAGAGAAATCAGCATCGTCAGAATCAGGCAGACAACGATTGCGGCGATCAGAATCACAGAAACCAGCTTAAGATTCACGCCTTTCTTCATCACATGTACCCCTTTTCTTTCTGATATGAACGAATCAGGTCGACATTGGCTTTTTCTATTTTGCTGAACCGCTTGTCTATCACACTCTGATCATTCGAGTCCCCGTGATACCACGATTTCTTCTCAAAGTATTCCTGCAGCCATTCCGTCTTGAAGATATATCCGTTCCGGGCAAAAATCTCGTTAATTGCCAGCTGCAGATCATCCTTGCTGAGGGATTTGAGGTCCGATTTCTTCAGATACTCCGTGCTGGACTGCGGAAGAACGTCGTCTGCGTGCTGGTCTGTGTCAGACTCATTCTTCTTGTCGTCCTCATCGTCCTTTTTCTCATCCTTCTTTGCCTCTGTCTGATTCCACTCATTCAGCTCCGCTGGAATGGTTCTGGTGAACTGCGGATCCTGGCTGGCGGCATATGTCTGATCTTCCGCATAGGTATAGAGAAACAGCTCTGAAACACAGGTTGGGGATTCGCTGACCCTGCCCAGCCGCACAGAATTCATACTCACTGTGACGGAATCTGTCATAATTGGTCCTTCCGGAAACTCGTAGTATACGACATATGTCTCCTGCTTGGAGAGTGCGGACTCATCTCCGTAGAAGGAAATCTGCCAGGCCTGCCCCGATGACTCCACCAGGACGCTCTCCGGCATTCCGAAATCCAGAAAATAATCTTTTCCTGCCTGACAGCCGGGCGCGATGCAGACACCATAGACACGCTGCACATGATCCAGTGTGATCGTCACTTCACCTATCGTACTGCTGTCGAAAGCCCAGACGGTACCCAGATCCGTGTCATTCAGGTTTTCTGTGTC
Source organism: Eubacterium sp. (assembly GCA_017475785.1). The sequence goes on from JAFVEX010000208.1 coordinate 1,655, forward strand.
TGTGATGCCTGAATTTGCGTCATACTTTGCGTTCAATCTGATTTTGCTGCCGAAATGTTCGATCTGTGCCTGTTCTTCATCATCGGCTTTTTCCTCCGGCATTGCTTCCTCCTGACTGCCTGCCGCGGCATTTTCCTCAGACTGAACTGCCTCGCTTGAATCAGCCGCCGGTTCGGATGAGGAATCGGATATGCTCTCACCGCTGCTGCCGGATGAAGAATCGGAAATCGAAGCGGCAGCGTTCCCGCCGGACTGATCTGCAGAAGATTTCTTCCCGACCTTTCCATGTATGACGACCACAGCCAGCACAACTACGGCTGCAAGTACCGCAATCAGGGCAATCAGCAGAATCTTCTGATTGTTTCTCGGCGTCTTTCCCGTCAGAGAATCTGATTCCGGCCGGGGTGACGGGTCATCCCGGTAATCATACGCCTCCTGGTCGTAACGCCCGGAAGGCTCCATGCCTTCGTCCGCAAGCGCACGTCCGCAGTGGCGGCAAAACTGTGCGTCAGATGGAATCACGCCTCCGCAGAACGGACAAATCCGTTCGTATTCAGAGACATTTTCTTCCTGTTCTTCGACCACCCAGGATTCCGGTCCCTGTTTGGCGCCGCACTCCCGGCAAAACTGCGCGTCATCAGGTATAAAAGATCCACAATTCGGACACCATTTCATAGCACTATCATCTCCTGGCTAAAAATAATTTCTAAAACAATTTCTGTCCACAATACATGCAGAATTTATCGGTGGCCTCCAGCCTTCTTCCACAGGAGGGGCAGATCACAGCACCGGGAGCTTCTGAGGCCGGGGCAGAATCTGACGACATCTCTGCAAGCACGGCCTCCGGATCGGCGATAACCGGAGCCGGATCTTCTGCACCAGCATAAACCTGCCCCGTGTTTTCCGGATCTTCTGCGCCCGCATAAGCCTGCTCCGTGTTTTCCGCACCTGCGGCTGGCAGATTATCCTGTTCAGCACCCGTTGACGGAGTCATATCCGGGAACCCAAAATTCTCGTTTCCAAATCCTGAAAACGGTTGGGGTTCCGGCTCCTGCCACTCTGCCTGCGGTTCTGTGGCTGGCTGTGGCTCCTGCCACTCTGTCTGCGCTTCTGGAGCCGGCTGTGGCTGATCCGGGTACATCTGCGGCACCGGCGCTGGCTGCGGCTGGTTCGGGTACATCTGCGGCACCGGGGCTGGCTGCGGCTGATCCGGGTACATCTGCGGCACCGGCGCTGGCTGCAGCTGATCCGGGTATATCTGCGGCACCGGAGCTGGCTGCGGCTGATCCGGGTATATCTGTGATCCGGAAATCTGATGCAGCTGATCATCAAAAGACTCCTGATAAGCTGCTGGCTCACGTTCAGGCCACTCGGGTCTGGATTCCGGCTCTGATATCTGCTCCTGTACTGGAAGTTCTTCCGGTACATCTTCTAAGCCTGGCACCATTTCCTGCATAGGCGGCTCATCCGGCTCCTGTACTGACAGTTCTTCCGGTGCATCTTCTAAGTCTGGCACCATTTCCTGCATAAGCGGCTCATCCGACCCCTGTACTAACAGTTCTTCCGGCACATCTTCTAAGCCCGGCACAGGCTCCTGCACCGGCAGTTCTTCCGGTACATCTTCTAAGCCTGGCACCATTTCCTGCACAAGCGGCTCATCCGACTCCTGTTCCAAACCCGGCACCGGCTCCTGCACAAGCGGCTCATCCGGCTCCTGCACTGGCAGTTCTTCCGGTGCATCTCCTAAGCCCGGCACCATTTCCTGTACAGGCAACTCCTCTGGAGCTTCTTCGGGCTCGAATGCGTCCAGACTGTAATCGACCGGTTCTTCCTTCGGTAAATTTTCCTCCGTGAGTCCACTGTCAGGCGCGGACATGTCTAATTTCTCTCCGCAGTAAATACAAAAGCGCATCCCTGCGTTTATAGTTTTCCCGCAGTTGCTGCAGATGAGTTGAGCTGCTTTCTGTTCATTATCTGCTTCGTTTTCCTCTTCCGGTACATCCGGCGATGCCTCGGCAGGCTGCCCGCAGCCCGTGCAGAACATCTGACCCGGCTCCAGAATTTTTCCGCAGTTTCTGCAGACCTGTTGGCCGGCACCCATCGCGCCGGCTTCAGGATCCGCAGATAGCATAAACCCGCACCGGCTGCAGAAATCATCGTCTTTTCTGTTCTCAAATCCACATTTCGGGCAAGGGCGGATACCCTTCAGATCACACACCTGCTTCCACAGGCTGTCTGCCTGCGCACGTAGATCCAGAATCTGAAACAGATAATGCCTGTAAGGATCCTCTTCCGGGTTCCTCTGGTGCTCGGTGAAGTAAATTTCTCCAATTTGCCGGTATATCTCATCGATCTGTTTCCAGAGATCATTCACCACGCCAGTCAGTCTGGCCGCCTCTGCGTAGTTCTGCGCCTTCTGAACCGCGCCCTGGCTCGTCTGGCTGATTTTCTTTCCCCAATTATCATAAAAAGCCATCACACAATTCCTTTCTAAATTACTAATCCCCGGTTAAATACTTTCATCAGGAGTGGCTGTATTACACACATCGGTTTCATCACCACGCATCGGTTCCGTCACCACGCGCCGCCACCGCCGCCGCCAAAGCCGCCCCCGGAGAATCCGCCGCCGGAAAATCCCCCGCCGCCTCCGCTGAAGCTGCCGTGAGAACCGGAATCCGGCAGATTGGAAAAGCTGTTCGAATAGCTTCTGGCAGTCGCGGTCGTCATATCGTTAAACCAGAGCGGCGAGAAAACGACCAGCCTCCGGTCGTAGGTGCTGTACCACGCGGGCTGCTCGATCCGGATGTCGGTAAATTTCTTTGCCCAGTGTTTTCCCATCCCCATCACGTACGCATAAGGCATGATCCGGAAAAAATAGCCGGGATCGCCGTCCTGAAGAACACGCAGGCGGTCTGTCTCCGCGTAACGGATGAAATCGCGAAAACCCAGGATCTTTCCGAGCCACTGGGCGCTTTTCTCTGTGCGCGCCCGCATATAGATGGCAAAAAACAGCGCAAGGAACATGGATACTGCCAGCATCAGGTACAGCAGCGCCGCGTGTCCCGCAAAGACACCCGCCGCGTTTCCGGACGCCCGGTTCACCAAACCGGCCATACAGCCAACGGTCAGCAACCAGGCAAAGAAATACAGAATCCAGCCGATTATCTCCCGCACCAGTGTTCCTGCCACCGTGCGGGACCGCCTGTGATCATGTGCTTTGATCACCACCACTGCGCCGATCAGCGCAAGTGGAAGAATGATGATCAGCGTCCAGGGCGTATTACTGTCAAAGGTATAAATACCGGACAGAACCACTGCAAAGATGATATTTGCCATAACCAGAAGGATTGAAATGCCTCGGCTGAATGTGGATTTTTCCGTATAAAGGGCATTCTCCTTTTTGTAGTACTTCTCAAGCTGTGACTGTGCCCGCTGCAGGCTTTTTCCGTAATCAGCAGGCATTTTTTTCAGGTCGCGTGTGCGGATATCCGCGCCCTCCCTTTTTGTCTTCGGGGCGCCGGAAAAAATCCCGTTGAACAGCGTACGGGCAAATTCCTTTTCTTCCCCATATTTCGGGTTCTTCAGCTCCTGTACGGCATAGGAATTCTTTTTCTTCTCGTGGATTCCCAGATAGCCTCTGCCTGCAAAATACATGAGCATAGAGGACATGTCTCCTTTGTCCACATATCCGTCGATGACATAGCCCAGTTCCGCAGGCGTCATGTCATCCGGCGGCTCAAATTCGACGGTTTTTACGATTTCCGGGTCGCAGCCAAACAAGAACCAGAGGATCGCCGCGGCAGCCGGGCAGGCAATTAAAAGGATCACAAAAAGAATCAACGCAAAGCGGTTGCTCTTGGCGCCCTCCCAGTAGTCCCCGGGAAGATCTGCCTTCAACGTGACGCCGGAGTACGCGGGATTGTCCGTCACATGCATGCGGATTTCTGAGCCGCTGTCGCTGACCGAAAGCGTATAATTGTCAGGAAAATCTTCCGGCGCCATGGTCTCTCCATATTCCCCCGCAAAAAACTGAAAAGCCGACGGATCAACCGCCTTCGGAAGCTTCAGCAGAATTTCAGCCTCGCGAACCGACGTCATCCAGCCGGTCGGAAACAGGTCAATGCTCAGGTAATCAGCGGACACGTCATCATCCTCGTGACAGACGAGGTCGTATGTGATGACATACTGCTTCTGCCCGCGCAGAAGCGTGTCGGCGTCACCAATCCGCACGCATTTGTCTCCCACAAAGGATCCATCCTCCGTGTGCCCGGAGGTCGAAGTC
>JAFVEX010000209.1 GCA_017475785.1 Eubacterium sp.
GATGACACCGGCGGCGGCACGACCGAGGATATCGACAACATCCGGAAGGCCGGTGCAGAGCCGTAATCCGCGGCGGAGTGTGCTTGAAATCTGTGTTTTTTACAGTGAAACTTATCCGAAAATCTGGTATGATAGCATCAGATAGATATAAAAAATGGTCAAACATAAACTTTTTCTTTCAGGGGGGATCAAAAAAATTCTGAAAGGATAGTTTCTATGAAAAAACTCATCTCTGTTTTGACCGCAGTGTGTCTTCTGACACAGGCTGCCGCAGCCTTCCCGGTATCAGCAGCAGAGTATCTTCTGCATGCGGATTTTGAATCCGGACTGGACGGCTGGGGCGCCAGAGCAAGCGAAACCGTTGCAGCGACGACCTCTGCCTCCTTTGCCGGCACGGGCTCGGCAAGCATTTCCGGCAGAACTGCCGCATGGAACGGAATCTCACACAGCCTCAGCACCGACACCTTCAAGCCCGGCACTGCATACAGCTTCAGCGTTGAGGTCATGCAGAAGGCCACACCCGCTGCCGTAGATTTCAAATTCTTGCTTCAGTACAGCTCCGGCGGCACCACCGTGTATGACAGCATTGCAGAAAAGAGCGTGATCTCCGGATCGTGGACGGCGCTCACCAACACATCCTATACGATCCCGTCCGGCGCGACCAATCTGGTGCTCTACATCGAAACCGCGGAATCGACCTGCGATTTCTATGTCGATGAGATCGCCATTGCAGCAGACGGCGTCGCCATTACACCCGGCGGCGGAACCGAAATCAAAGCAAAGCGCGACGACGTCAATCAGGACGGACAGGTAAACGGCGCAGATGCTGCCGCATTGCAGAAATATCTGCTCGGCAATGATGTCACAGTCAACAAGAGCGGCGCAGACCTCGACGGAAATGATACGCTGAATGCAGCCGATCTTTCGCTGCTCAAGCGTCTGCTGATGGCTCCGCCCGCAGAAACAACCACAACCACACAGAGCTCAACCGTCATTGAAGACCCGCCCTCCGGCGAGCACCAGAATCCGAAGGAACATCTGGCAAAAGTACGCGACAGCCTGACATGGGATGTTCCCGCCAATGTCAAGGCAAACAATACCGGCAGCATGCAGAAGATCACCTACCACTCCAATAAGGCAAACCGCGATAAGCCCGCGAATGTCTGGGTTCCGAAGGGCTATTCCGACTCTCAGAAATACTGTGTTCTGTATATGAACCACGGCGTCATGGGCAATGAGGATAATATGACATCCGACTGGAGCATCACGGAAATGGCATCGTACTTCATCGACAGCGGTGAGGTTCAGCCGTTCATCATCGTGTTCCCGCAGATGTATACCGATCCGGGCGCCGCAACACCGGGCTTCAACTTCAATATGGACATGATGGATCACTACGATGATTACTTCTATGATCTGACAGAGAGCCTCATGCCGTATATTGAGCAGCATTATTCTGTCAAGACCGGCAGGGAAAACACCGCGATCGCGGGCTTCTCGATGGGCGGCAGAGAGTCGCTGTACTGCACAATCTCGGCGCCGGATAAGTTCGGCTACTGTGCAGCCTCCAGCCCGGCTCCCGGCATCGTTCCCGCAAGCGACAACTTTATCTCCAATCATCTCGGCAGCTATATTCCGGGCACAAACCGGCGTATGCAGAACGGAGATTTCAAGATCTCTGACGATCAGCTCCCCTACCTGCTGATGATCGCAGGCGGTACCGCTGATACGGTCGTCGGCACCTTCCCGAAGGAGTATCACGAGCTCTTTACCGCAAACGGCACGGAGCATATCTGGAGAGAGGTTCCGGGCGCCGGTCACGACAACAGCGTCGGCACACCGCTGTTCTACAACTTCTTCCGCGCATTATTCAAGGCATAAGCAATCATAAACAATACAGCACAAAAGAGCCTCCTGCTTGACACAGGAGGCTCTCTTTGGTTTCACTGATTGCTCATCACAGCACTCTGAGATTCGAGTGAGGATTGCGCATCCGATCCATTGCCATCGCGACAACCGCATAGACAATGCCGGAGCCGACTGCCTGAATGCAGTTTCCGGGCACGGTGCCGAGGAACTGCGCCGTCCAGCCGCCGTACAGCACGACCGCGGTGATCCAGTATCCGATGACGGACACAATGCCGCAGAACACCATACCTGCGAACCGCCTAGCGCAAAGCCTGCGCTCCCCGCCGATCAGCGAGAAGGTCAGTGCGAGCAGCGCCTTGATGATAAAGGTCGGAATCGCGTACATCGGATAGCCCGAGAGCAGGTCTGCGAGCATGCCGCCGACTGCCGATGCCGAAACCGCATACGGCAGCGGAAGCACCGCAGCCGCCAGATA
>JAFVEX010000210.1 GCA_017475785.1 Eubacterium sp.
GACTTCGTGTCAGAATATATCGTAACTCTATTCTGACACCGTGTCAATATATTTTCCAAAAAAGAACACGCAATCTTGTATGATCACGTGCCCTTTTTTAGGAAGGAAAAAAAATTTTCGTCTCCAGACAGGATTGCCCTGTCTGCATTGAAATGTAAACAGCCTTGTTCGCGTGGCAGTCACGGGAGGATATTTTTGATCGCCTCGACTGCCTTCGGTGTTCCGTCGATCGGATAGAATTCAAAGGCGACGTAGCCTTCGTATCCGGCCTCCGCAAGGTTTTTGAGGATATTTTTATAATTCATGTCGCCGGTGCCCGGATCGTGGCGTCCCGGGGAGTCCGCGACATGGAAATGTCCGATATAATCTATATATTTGCTGACCTGATCGCTGATCTTGCCCTCTTCGATGTACATATGATACGCGTCATAGAGGATCTTGACATTTGGCTCATTGACTGCTTTGATCAGCTCCACCGCTGTTTTTGTGTCATGCAGGAAATAGCCCGGGTGCGCGAAATCGCTGAGCATCTCCAGCGTGATCAGCACACCTGCCTCTCTGGCAATCGGCGCCAGCGTCTTGAGGATTTCCACCATATTGGCACTCTTCTCGATCAGGGAGTAATCCTTGCTGAGTTTCTTCGCAGCGTAATTCGTTGTGGGATCCAGACAATCCGAGTGGCACATCAGCTGCGGGCAGCCGATTTCTTTTGCCGCGTTGATCAGCTTGATTGCAAATTCGATGTAGGCATCTTTCTCGTCCGGGCAGCACATGGAATTCGGATTCGCGCCTGTCGCCGCCGAGATCGCGATGTCATTTTTTTCTGATTCTTCTTTGATGCGGCCGAGATCTTTTTCTTCCCAGCCTTCCTTATAAAATTCAACCGCATCAAAACCGTCCCGCTTTGCTGCGGCAAAACGCTCCCAGTAGGGAAGCTCTGTGTACATAAGATCAATGTGTACTGCTTTCTTAAACATGATGTTCTCCTGTTCGTCCTGATGCGATTCCTGACAGATTATCCTGTGTAATCCGTATTTTTTTAGATATTTTTTAGATCATTTTTGATCTTGATCTTATTCTTCTTCCTCCGGCATCTTCCCGCCGAGGATAAAATTCAAAATCTTGCCGTCTCCGGAAGCCAGCTGCTCCATATTTCCGAGATACGGATTGCGCTCGCGGTTGCTTTTGAGCCGCGCGATATCTTCCTCTGTAATCTTTTTCCCGGCGATAAAGTCATTGATATTCATTCTGCGCCTCCGACTATTCCTCCTGCTCCGCCTCATATTCCCGGCGGATCAACGTCTGAAACATCTCAATCATCTCCCGGCACTCCTCTTCATCGGGATACACCGGATCTGGTTCCTCTCCGCTGATCGGATCATCCTCACCGACGTACTGCGGAAGGATGTGATAATGTAGATGGTGCGGGGTGTCGCGGTTCGTCGCGGCGGAAACTGCCAGGCAGTCCGGCCCGGCAATCCTTCTGATCAGCCCGGTCACCATGCCGAGGTCCGCGCTCACAGCCTCTTTCTGTTCCTCTGTGCAGTCCTTCAGGGACGCGATGTGTTCCCGCAGAGCAAGTACGCAGTGACCCGCGTGAGCCTGATTCCGGTAAAGATACAGAACCGATCCCTTCAATTCCGCGATCCGGATCATCATTGCGTCTCTTTTGGCGTTTTCAGTTTCGCAATACATGCACCCCATAAAATATCTTCCTGCCTGTATGCGGACAGGTGCCCATATGACGCCTGCCCGCATACCGTAAGCTCTGTTTTATCTCTTTAAAAAGCACTTCATGCTTCAAAAAGATTGATTTTTCAGTTTGATTGTTCGTTATTTCTTATGATTCAGCCGATTGTGTTGTTCTCGCCTGCGCGCTGCTTGTCCTGGATATCCAGTCCGATCTCCTTGAAGCCCTGAGACTCGATGGAGTAACCGGCTGTCTCCAGATTCTTTCTTGTGTACATGAACACGTGTGTCTGCGGCTCATCGAAAGGATTATAGAACCAGTGATATGCCCCGCGCGGAACCCAGAGGACATCGCCAGGCTCCCAGATGCACTCGACATCGTCGTCATCATCAGGCTTCATGGAAACGCCGCCGACCATGCGTCCGGAAATCATATAAGCAGTCTCTTCTGCTGTCGCATGCGCGTGCTTCTCGTGGAAAGCGCCCGGCTCAAATCTCGCGAAACCGAGGGTGATATCTTCTGCGCCGACCGTATCTTCATCGATGATGATGCTTCTGTACGCGCCGACCAGCTTCGGGATCGGATAGAAGGTTCCCTTGGACAGCGGGATGCAGTACTGTGCTTCCATCTCCGCTTCGCGGTTCTCGTTCAGCTGTCTGTGTTCTTCGAGTGTAAGCTTTCTCTGGTTTTCCATAAACTCTTTCAGATTCATTTTGTGACTCCTTTTCTTTTTAGGTGGTATTCTATATGGCTTTCGTATTATTGGTTCGTGGTATGCCACTTGGTATCTTCAATATACTCCGTACATCCTCGATAGTCAATACCCTTTTTATATTTTTTTCCGAAAAGTAACTCTTTAAACTTTGATTATCTGTTTGTCTTCAAAATAGAAGATGTGTAAATGCCGGAAAAACCCGATGTTTACCCCTTTCCTGTTTCTTTCCCATTTCTTCTGGCACTTATTTCTTTTAATCTGGTATACCATCACAAAAAAGTTTCTTGCCATTCTGGTATTTTTCGGATACAATTACAATTAGATGATCAAACGAACATGTTTCAGAGGAGACCGTCATGCCAAGAACCACCAACAGCCAGACACCGGCACTTTCACAGGGCGCAGTTGCCGAAAAGACCTCCAACAAGACGCAGCAGGCCTATGATACGATCCGCCACTTTATCATGTCGGGAATCTACGCGCCCGGCACGCGTCTGTCTGAGCGAAGCCTTCAGACGCAGTTAAACTTCAGCCGCACGCCGATCAAGGCAGCGCTGGAGAAGCTGATCTATGAAGGCTATCTGGAGCCGGGAAGCGACAAGGTAGCTGTCGTCGCGAAGATTGGTTTTTCGGAGGTACTTGAAATCTATGAGCTGCGGTCGGTGATTGAGGCGCTCTCCGCGAGGCTCGCGGCCGCGCGCAGAACGGAAGCAGATCTGGCCGATATGGAGAAATGCATCGCGGCGCACCGGCGCACGCTGGAAGAAAGTGTGGAAGAAGCGGAGCACTACGATGCTCAGTTCCATATGCTGATTGCCCGCGCAAGCCGCAACACGCAGATCGCGAAGCATCTGGAGCAGCTGATCGACCACTGCCGCCGCGCCTCTCTCTATCACAACCAGTCCAATATGAACCGCATCCTGCGGTCCATAGAGCAGCACGAGGCGATTCTGGAAGAAATCCGCCGCATGGACGAGGACGGCGCGTCCGAAAAGATGTCCCTGCACATTGAGGACGTCATCGCGATGACGAAGAATCTCATGGCAGATTATTATTTTTTGTATAAATAACTATCTCTTTATTTTTTTCTCATGGATTCTCGCGTCAATAATAACAACGATTGCTATCATCACGCCCTGTACCACCTGCTGCCAGTAGGAACTGACCCTTGTGATCGTCATGAAATTGTTCAGAATTCCGACGAAAATCGCGCCCGCGAAGGTTCCGTAAATATTACCTTCCCCGCCGGACAGTGATGTGCCTCCGATGATGACAGCCGTTACCGCCTCAAACTCATATCCCTCGGCACCCGATGGCTGGCCGGAGCCGATTCTGCCCATCAGAATAATCCCGCCCAAAGCAGACATCACACCCGCGTAGATAAACGCGATAATCCTTATCCGGTCTGCCCGGATTCCGGACGCCAGCGCAGCGCGCGTATTGTCTCCTACAGCGTAGAACTGCCTGCCCAGACTGGTCCGGTTCAGCAGAAACCATGTCAGCCCCAAAATCAGGATCATGAAAAAAACCTGCGTCGGAATCACATACGCGACATGACCCTGCCCCATCCACGCGATTTTGCCGATGTCATATGCAGGGTGGCCGTTTCGATAGCCCAGTATGATTCCACGGGCGATTTTCTGAGTTGCCAAAGTCATGATAAATGAGGGTATGTGGCATTTGGTCACGACCACACCATTGAGAATTCCAAACGCTACGCCGATCATCAGCGCGCCAGTCACAGCCATGGGCAGGTTCCACCCGCGCCCTTCCAGCATGATTGCGGCGCAGCCGGCAAAAGCTGCGATCGCGCCCTGTGAAAAATCCATCTCTTCGCAGAGAAGAACGACTTGTGTTCCGCATGAAATAATCACTATAATCGCGTTCAGGCGCAGGATCAGCATGAGATTATGGGATGTCATAAAGCGGGGAGACAGAATTGCGCAGATGATGATCAGCCCGGCAAGCAGAAAAAAGATTCCGAACCGGCTGTAGATATCAGAAAATTTCTGGTTTCTTGACCTTTCTCCCATAATTTCTCCGTTTCAAATATTTTTTCAGCAGCAATCCAATTGACAGGGAAATCTATTATCTTTCAACTAATCTCTGACTCATCGTACCACGACAGATACGCGTCCACTTCTTCTTTCCGTACGTCAACGTACGGCACGTTGATATAGCTGCTGATTTCCTTGCTGTTGACAAGCGCGTACGCAGCAGCCGCGGCCGAATATCCCTGTCCGCGGGAATCCTGCAGCACGTCTGAGGTGACCCAGCCCTCCCGGAACAACTCCAGAGACATTTCCATCGCGTCAATCGACGCGATCGGAATCTCGCCAGGACTTCTTCCGTCTGCCTTGAGTGCCAGTCCTGCCCCCGCTGCCATCTGTGAAGCGCACGCGATGATTCCGTCAAATGATTCTCCTGAAGAAATCCAGCTCGTCGTGAGATTCAGCGCCTCTTCGATCTCCCAGTCTCCATTCTCTTCGTCCGCAATCTCGATTTCCGGAAAGGCATCCAGCACCTGATGAATTCCCCTGACACGCTCCATCGCGGCCTGCTGATCCATCGGACCGGTCAGTATGACGATTCTGCCTTTTCCATTCAGCGCGTCAGCCATGCTGCGCGCGGCGAGGATCCCGGAATAAGTATGGTCAGACCCGACATACGTGTCCGCCTTCTCCCCCGAGAAGTTGTTATTCAGGGCTACGATCGGGATTCCTGCCTCGCGGCAGTACCGCACAGCGGGCGCGCAGCCGACCGAATCACATGGTTTCATAATAATCGCGTCGAATCCATCCGCAATGCAGGTCTCCACAGCCGTGAGTTCCCGCTCAACATCGTTGTCACAGACAAATACCTGTACCGTAACATCATCATGCTGCTCCGCAAACAGTTCAGCCGCGTCTGCGCACTGCGAAACAAATGGCGACATTTCTTCAATAATCACGCCAAACCGAAATTTCCGGCCGGTCTCATTTTCTGCGTAAAGCGGACTGTTTTCATCAATCTGCAGCTCCGGCAGCGCCAGCGTGCTCCCTGCCCCGCCTTTCTCCAGGGACGATTCCTCTTCTGCCGATCCGGGCGCGCTATTTTGTTCCTCGATCAGATGATTGATTCCTGCGCAGGCTGCCAGCGATACAATGATCAGTATCGTGATGACAGCAGCGGCAAGTCTGCGGCCCATATGCTCTCCTCTCTCCTGTCAGATGAAAAGTTGATGTTCTGGTTATGTATACAGTTACAGCGCGTCTTCATGAGACGCGCTGTCGGTATGGCATTCTCATCTGTATGATTCCCGGAGACACTGAAATCCTGATACGCTTCTTAAATCAGTGTCTCTTTAACAGATTACCAGATTCATCTTATTTTGTATAGCCGATGCGTTTAAATATAATAGGCATTATTTATCCATCTCAGCTGGTCAGGTACTCAAAAACCTTTTTCAGTGTAAGCGCGTACTCCAGCTGGTCTTTTTCCATCAGGCGTCTGCAAAAAATCTCTGTTGCGTACCAGCCGTCATACCCAGTCGCCTTCACTGCGCTGACCCACCTGCGAAGCGGAATATCTCCTTCGCCGGTCCAGACATCCCGCAGAATCTCCTGGCTGGGCACCGTGTCTCTGTCAAACTCCGGCCCGTCACAGATATGCACCATCTTGATCAGTTTCGGATCAAGCTTTGCCACCTGTTCCGGCGTCTCTCCGGCACTCCACATGTGCCAGAAATCCAGCACGAAACCAATGTTATCACGTCCCGCCGCCTCAACCAGCTTCAGACCCTGTGTGCAGATTTTGTTGAGCGGCGCCCATGCCACCGGTTCCAGATAGATATCGAGACCGTATTCGGCCGCCAGATCAGCCGCCGCGGCGACATTTTGGGTGGTCAGTTCAATCACTTTGTCTTCCGGCTCTCCGAGCAGCCCCAGATAGCGTGTGTCATCTCCGTTCACTTTACCTGCTGCATAGTCGATGCAGGTATTCCAGTCAACCGGCCCGGTACAGAGCTGAATCATGGGCGCATCCAGCGCATGGGCAATCTCACACATTCGCTTAACTTCGCTCATCAGCTCTTTAAATCCAGTTCCCTGGCGCTCCGCGTTCCAGATCGCGCCGCAGCCGACAACCTGCAGATCTTCACCGATTAATTCTTTAAGATATGCAAGACTTCCGCCCTCGTCCAGATAACGGTACATCTTCTGCTGCTGAATTTCAATTCCCCTGTAGCCTGCTTTTTTTGCGATCTGGATCTCTGTTACCAGGTTGCTGTGCATCACCGTTGTTGAATTCATCGCAACCTTACATTCACACGACTTCATGCTGCGCTCCTCTGTATATTTCTCTGTCATACGGGCTCTGCCACGGCAGAACCCGCATTTTTTGATGGATGATACTGCCTGACGCCTTATTTAGATGATCCCTTGCGGAATGTATCAAACAGGACTGCCAGAATGATGATGGTTCCCTGCGCGACCTGCTGCCAGTAGCTGCTGATACCGAGCAGATCCATGCCGTTGTTCAGAACGCCGATGACCAGTGATCCGCCGAGAACGCCGAGGACTGTACCCGCTCCGCCGGAGAGCGCCGCGCCGCCGATGACTGCGCCCGCGATTGAAAACAGCTCATAGCCGGATCCCATGCCAGGCTGTCCGGACGCGACACGGCCTGTCAGCGACATGCCTGCGATTGCCGCCAGAACGCCTGCGTAAATGTAGACAAACATCTTCGTCATGCGCACGTTGATGCCGGAGGTTTTGGCTGCCTGCTCATTTCCGCCGATCGCGTAGACATGGCGGCCGAATCTCGTGTAGCGGAGAATATACCAGCTGATCACGCAGAGGATTGCCATCAGGATGACCGGCATCGGAATCGGACCCACCGTTCCGCCGCCGAGATACAGCAGCTTTTTATTCAATCCGATGATCGGGTGTCCCTCTGTCATCAGAAGGGCAATTCCGCGTCCGACAATCTGGGTGCCAAGCGTAACGATAAATGCCGGCATGTTACAGTACGCGACCAGAAAACCGTTCAGGACACCAAAAATCGCGCCGACAAGGATCGCAAGAACGAACCAGAGAACAACATTTCCCTTTCCCTCAGTTCCCATCATGGCGACGACGACGCCCGTGACGCCGATTACAGAACCTGGGGACATGTCGATACCCTGAATCACAATGACCATCATCGAGCCGATACCGATCATACAGTAAAAGGAGATCTGCCGGAAAATATTGATGATGTTGTTGGCGGTCAGGAAATTATCTGTGACAATCGCGAGAATGACGCACATGATCAGGAGAACCAGCAGGATTCCCGCTTTACTGTAAATATCTGAAAAGATCTGTCTTGCAGATTTCTTCTGTGTAGCTGTAGCTTCCATTCTATCCATCCTCCATATATTTAATCAGTCAGACCGGAGGCCAGCGTAAGGATCTTCTCCTGGTCTGCTTCGTCTCTGTCAAGAATTCCTGTTATTTTTCCCTCGTACATGACGACGATGCGGTCACTCATGCCCAGCACCTCCGGGAGCTCCGAAGAAATCATGATAATCGCGTGCCCTTTCTGCGCCAGCTCCGAGAGCAGTCTGTGTATTTCTGATTTGCTGCCGACGTCGATACCGCGGGTCGGCTCGTCCACTATAATGATCTCCGGCAGGCTCATCAGCCAGCGCGCGATCAGCACCTTCTGCTGGTTTCCTCCCGAGAGATTGCCGATCAGTGCGTTGAGAGACGGCGTCTTGACCGCAAATTTGTCGACAGACTCATTACAGAGTGCTTCCACTTCCCGGTAATTGATCTTACCAGCGTGAATCACCTGATCCCAGTTGCAGCTCATCAGGTTGTCCCGTATGCTCTGCTCCAGGAAGCAGCCGGTTCCGCGGCGATCCTCCGTCAGGAACGCCATCTTGTTTTTAATGGCGTCTGCGGAATTGCGGATTTTCACCGGTTTTCCGTCGATCAGGATCTCTCCGCTTGTCATTTTCCGCAGTCCAAAGAGCGTCTCCATGACCTCCGACCGCCCGGCGCCGATCAGACCGGCGAATCCCGGGATCTCACCCTTGTGCAGGTCAAAGCTGATGTCTTCGAGCAGACCCTCTACATTCATGTTTCGAACGCTGAGCTTGACCTCGCCGATCTCCGCAGGCAGTTTCGGGAACATCTGTGTGATCTCCCGGCCGACCATGCTCGCCACCAGTTCATTCTGGGTAATTGTCGCCGCGTCATAAGTGCCCACCATGGTTCCGTCACGGAGAACAGCGATTTCGTCGGCGATCTGGTAAACCTCATCCATCTTGTGTGTGATAAAGATAAACGAGATGTTGTTTTCCTTTTTCAGTCTGCGGACGATCTGGAACAGCTTCTGGCACTCCTTCTCGGAAATAGAAGAAGTCGGCTCATCCATGATAATCAGCTTCGACCGGTAGGATACGGCCTTCGCGATCTCGACCATCTGCATTTTTGCGACGGACATATCTGCCAGGGAATCGCCCGCGCGGATGTCTGTCAGCCCCAGCTCGTCCAGCAGCTCATTTGTCTGCCGGTTCAGCTTCAGGTGATCCACCATCACCCCTTTGATGCGGTAAGGCTCGCGGCCGAGGTAAATATTTTCCGCCACTGTCATATTTCTGACCGGCGAGAGCTCCTGATAAATCATGGTAATACCCTGCTGCAGAACCGCGTTGATTGATTTGTTGTGCAGTTTTTCTCCGTCAATTGTGACCGTTCCCGTATCCATCCTGTAGAGCCCGGTCAGGATTTTCATCAGCGTAGATTTCCCGGCACCGTTTTCTCCCATTAGAGCAAGGACTTTGCCACGCTTCACATCCAGTGAAACGTCTTCCAGTGCTTTGACGCCGGGAAACGATTTGCTGATATGCTCCATACGAACTAATATCTCACCGTCCATTGCTTTCCTCCTTAAGGCTGCAGGGGCCGGCTTTACGCAAGACC
>JAFVEX010000211.1 GCA_017475785.1 Eubacterium sp.
GCGCCGTCCTCCCAGTATACCTTGTATCCATTGTAATCCGCAGGGTTGTGGCTGGCAGTAATATTGATGCCGGCGATGCAGTTCAGATGACGCACCGCAAAGGAAAGCTCCGGAGTCGGTCTCAGCGACTCAAAAACATACGCCTTGATTCCGTTTGCCGCGAGGCAGAGTGCCGCGCAGTCAGCAAATTCCGTGTTCATATGACGGGAGTCATAGGCAATCGCCACACCGCGGTCTCCGGCGTTCTGCTTTTTGATATAATTTGCCAGACCCTGTGTCGCCCTGCGCACGACATAAATGTTCATCCGGTTTGTGCCCGCCCCGATGATTCCGCGCAGTCCGGCAGTTCCAAATTCGAGATCCATATAGAAGCGTTCTTCAATTTCATGCGCGTCATCGGATATCGCGCGAAGTTCTTCCTTTGTCGCCTCGTCAAAATACGGATCGCTCAGCCAGGTTTGATATGTTTCCTGATAACCCATTTGGTACCTCCCATTCACATCTGGATCATTGATTTCACCAAAAGTATACCATGATCCGGAACCCTTGCCAATGCAGTTCCAGATCTTTCGGTACAACAGCAGAATTAAAGAAACGGTGTTGGATTAAATCAGCGTTTCCTTAATATGCCTTGCCCCAGTAAACCATCTTTTTCGCGGGTTTTCCGCAGCAGATGCAGGTGTCGGAGAGATGGACCTGCTCTCCGGGGATGCATCTGGAGGTGACAGAAAGATCTTCCTTGATCTTGTTCTCGCAGGCCTCGTCGCCGCACCACATCGCGCGGATAAATCCGGGCTTCGTCTCGGCGATCTTAGAAAACTCGTCATAGGTGACTGCGTCGTAGGTGTGCGCCTCTCTGTGCGCCAGCGCGCGCTCGAACAGATCCTTCTGAACCGATTCCAGCATCTGCTGCGCAGCCGCCGGCAGCTCCTCCAGCGGGACAATCTGCTTTTCGCGGGTATCTCTGCGGACCAGAACCGCCTGTCCGGCCTCGACATCCTTCGGTCCAAGCTCTACGCGCACCGGAATTCCGCGCATCTCCTGCTCAGAGAACTTCCATCCCGGACTCTTGTCAGAATCATCCAGCGACGCGCGGATACCTGCGGCCTGAAGTGCCGCGCGGATCTCCTGCGCTTTCTCCATGACGCCTTCCGCGCTCTGCCGGATCGGCATCACCATCGCCTGAACCGGCGCGATCCGCGGCGGAAGAACCAGACCGCTGTTGTCACCGTGCACCATGATCAGCGCGCCGATGACGCGGGTCGTCATGCCCCAGGACGTCTGATGGACGTACTGCAGCTGGTTATTTTTGTCCGTGTACTGCACGCCGAACGCGCGGGCAAACCCGTCGCCAAAGTTGTGGCTTGTGCCGGACTGCAGCGCCTTGCCGTCATGCATCAGCGCTTCAACCGTGTAAGTGGAGGCCGCGCCGGCAAATTTTTCCTTATCGGTCTTGCGGCCTTTGATTACAGGAATCGCGAGGACGTCCTCCAGGAAGGAGGCGTATACCTCCAGCATCTGCACGGTGCGCTCCTCTGCCTCCTCCGCCGTCGCGTGCGCAGTGTGGCCTTCCTGCCACAGGAACTCGCGGGAGCGCAGGAACGGACGCGTCGTCTTTTCCCAGCGGACGACGGAGCACCACTGGTTGTACAGACGCGGCAGATCCCTGTGGGACTGGATATCTTTTGCGTAAAAATCACAGAACAGCGTCTCCGATGTCGGGCGCACGCACATACGCTCCTGCAGCGGCTCAAGGCCGCCGTGTGTCACCCACGCGACCTCCGGAGCAAAGCCCTCGACATGATCTTTTTCCTTCTGCAGCAGGCTTTCCGGAATAAACATCGGCATGTAGACGTTCTGCACGCCCGTCTCTTTGAACCGGCGGTCCAGCTCTGCCTGAATATTTTCCCAGAGGGCGTAGCCTGCAGGCTTGATCGCCATGCACCCTTTGACACTGGTGTAACCGATCAGATCAGCCTTCACGCACACATCCGTGTACCATCTGGCAAAATCCTCCTCCATCGACGTGATCGCTTCAACTAATTTTTTATCCTTTGCCATAGTCTTTTCTCTCCAATTTTTTTAGACAAACCGCGGCCATTCCGGTTCTTCCGGAAATTTCACCTGACGCGGCAAGTCTATTCATTATTCTAGGAAAAATATGAACCCTTGTCAATATGACGCAGGTCTGTTTCCCTGTGCTTTCACAGTCATTTCCGGAAGTTTTTCAGGATGATTCCGGGAACAATTCAGGAGGACTTTAGAAGGATTTCGGGGCGAAAACCCTCCCGCCCTTCTTGAAGATCCTGAAAAAATAACGTATCATATAGGTTATGAAGATCAAACTGCCTGCAAAAGTAAAAATCATACTGGACACTCTGCATCAGGCGGGCTACGAGGCCTATGCCGTCGGCGGATGCGTGCGCGACACCATTCTGATGCGCACGCCCGATGACTGGGATATCACGACTTCTGCGCGGCCGGAAGAGATCAAGCGCGTTTTTCAGCACACTGTAGACACTGGAATCGCGCACGGCACCGTGACGGTTCTGATCGCGCGTTCACCCTACGAGGTGACAACCTACCGGATCGACGGCGCATACAAGGATCACCGCCGCCCGGAGTCCGTCTCCTTCACCGCCTCCCTGGAAGATGATCTTGCCAGGCGGGATTTCACAATCAACGCCATGGCCTACAATGAAGAACGGGGGCTCGTCGATCTGTTCGGCGGGATGCAGGATCTCCAGAGAAAACTAGTGCGGTGTGTCGGCGACCCGCTTGAGCGCTTTGGAGAGGACGCGCTGCGCATCATGCGCGCGGTGCGGTTTTCCGCGCAGCTAGGCTTCGCGGTAGACCCAGATACACGCGCCGCCGTCGAGCAGCTGGCGCCGACGCTCTCTGAAATCAGCGCGGAGCGGATCTGCACTGAGCTGATCAAGCTGATCACTTCCAGACACCCGGATTACCTCTACGCTGCCTGGGAACTCGGTATCACAAAGATTGTCCTGCCGGAATTCGACCGCATGATGGAAACGCCGCAGAACACCCCTTATCACTATCTGAACGTCGGCGAACATACGCTCACGGCAATGTGCGCCATCCCCGAGGACAGAATTCTCCGTCTAACCATGCTGCTGCATGACATGGGTAAACCCGCCTGCCGCACAACAGACGCCTGGGGCGTCGACCACTTCAAGGGGCACGGCAATGTCAGCGTAGAAATCGCGGAGGAGGTTATGCGCCGCCTGAAGCTGGACAACGACACCATCGAGAAGGTCCGGATCCTGATCAAATACCACGACTGGCGCATGCACCCGGAGCCAAAAGAAATCCGCCGCGCAGTCTCCCGGATCGGGCAGGAGCTTTTCCCTTACCTGATGCAGGTGCAGTACGCGGACGCGCTCGCGCAGAGCGATTATATTAAGGAACAGACCCTCCAGCGTATTCTGGATGTCTGGGAGGTCTTTCAGCAGATTATTCAGGAGGAACAGTGTACATCCCTGCGGGATCTCGCGGTCGGCGGCCGCGACCTGATCCGTCTGGGCTATCCGGAAGGCCCGGAAATCGGCGAACGCCTGCAGGAACTGCTGGAAATCGTGCTGGACGACCCGGAGAAAAACTCACGGGAATGGCTGCTGGCATATGCAGCCGACCACATGAATTGAAAAGGAGTCTGTCGCACGAAGCATCTTCGTGCGACAGACTCCTTCCTTTTATACGTCTCAAAGACTCACGGACTCAGTCATCAAACGCGAATTCGTCCGCCCACTTTTCTCTGAAAATTCCAAACACGGCGCTCAGCGTCTCCTGATCCCGGATCGGCTCGAACCGCCTGTCAGACTCAACGTGCATGAACACGACCTCGCCCTCGCCGTCTTTCTTGAGCAGCAGCACGACAAATTCCTTTCCGTCATATTCAATCGTGTCAAAGTATTCACAGCCCACTTCGTTTCCGTTTTCATCGCGGATCGTGAACATGGTATCTTCTGTATTCATTCGTCTCCTTCCTCCTCTATACGTATCGGTTTATCTCTGGCCGGATCCGTCAGGATGCCGATCCCGTAATCCCGTATCTGTCAGGCCTTATCCTTCAGCGCGCGGTACAATGCGTTCGAGATGATATTCGCGCCTTTTTCATTTGGATGATGCCCGTCGGCCTCGTACCAGCCGCCGACATTATACAGCACCTTCTGCACACTCGCCAGGTACGTCCATCCCTCTTCTTTGCAGAATTTTTTGTACCAGACCTTCCGGGTTCGCAGCAGCTTGCGTTTTTCCGCGCTGAGCTTATCCCAGTTTGGCGCCGCGTAGTAAATCTCTGCGTTCGGATACCGCTTTCTCAGCAGAACAGCTGTCTTATGAAACATGGTGTGAATTTTTTTCTTAGAACAGAACTTATCGTTCCGGACGCCGCCGACGATCAGGATCCGCCTGACTGTTTTACTGGATTTCAGCTTTTTCAGTTCTGTGTAAAACTGCTTGCCTTTATTCGCGAACCCGTATCCCGGCTTTCGGACAAAACAGACCTCACTGCCTTTCAGCCCGAGTTTTTCCCGCAGCTGATAAGGCCAGCTTTTTTCCTTCTGGCCGCTGGGTCTGCAGGTATAGGAATCCCCCACCATGATCCATGTTGTATTTTTCCGTATCTGGCTGTTCGCGACTGCAGGTACAGCGCCTCTCCAGCATATCAGAAGAAGCAGCACCAGAAGGATTCCCACGCGTACACCCGCGCCAAACGGCCGGTTATCTTTGCGCTTCTCTGTCAGATTCATGTCATTTTCCTGCCGGGATGTCCTTGTGCTGCTCATCCGCCCAAAATCTCCTCTATTATTTTTGCCACGCCGTCCCGCTCATTTGTATCTGCGATAATCGTGGCCTGCTCCTTTACGAGATCCAGCGCGTTGCCCATGGCCACGCGGACACCTGCCGCAGCGAGCATGCCAATGTCGTTCTCATTGTCTCCGATTGCCGCGATCTGCTCCTCTCCGATACCAAGCCGCCCGGCGAGAAAAGTGAGCGCCAGCCCTTTGTCAGCCTGCGGACTTACAATTTCAACATCCCGCTCCGCCGTGTAGACCGTGTGCACAGGAAAGTTTTCCCTGACATACCGGCCGATCTCATTCCGCTCTTCGCGGCTTTCTGCCATGATCCAGATGTTTTCGATGGAATCCGGAGCCGCCTGCCGGATCCGCGCGCCGATGTCCGGCACACTCCGCCTGGTATCCCTGATATAAGCCTCGATCGGCGTTCCGCGGAAATAGTCTGTAACCTTTCGGAACGCTTGCGCCCCGGAATAGCCGATCCCGTCAATGATGACGCTGTAGGCCAGGCTGCGCGCTTCCGGGATCGCGGCGATCTCCTGCGCGGCTGACGCAGGCAGTCCGGCAACGTACAGCTTCTCTCCTGTCTGCATATCCGTCACGACGGCGCCGTTTGACGAGATGACATAGCGGAAGCCGGAAACCTCCTGCAGCCCGTCCGGAAGCCCTTTGACCGGACGTCCGGTCACAAAGACCGGAAGAATGCCGGCCTGCCAGGCGTCCGCAAACGCCTGCATTGTTCGCTCTGAAATCCGCTTGTCATTCGTCAGAACCGTTCCGTCCAGATCCATCGCCAGCAGCCTGATTTGAAAGATTTTCTCCCCCATCTTATTCATGAAAGGCCTCAATGGTTTTCAGGCGGCCGCCGCTCATAAAATGCTTCATTCTGTATCCCTTTATATTCTTCTTGCCTTGTTCTGGTTGTTGCCCTTGCATTTGTTTTTGCTGACCGTCGCCTTTACTTTTTTAGAAGTCACAATCGCGCTTGTGTACTTGCTCACCGTATTTCCGGAAACGGTTCCGCCGCAGCCGTCGATCCAGATGCCGTAGCTGGTCTTATTGCCTGTCAGCTTATTGTCCTTAATCGTCATCTTGCGAGCGCGCGCCGCGCGGATATAGATTCCTTTGTGGGACTGCTTTGCGGTGCTGGTCGTCGTAATCGTGTTTCCGGAGATCGTACAGTTCTTCTTCGGCATCTTCAGGTTGATTCCGTTGTGCGACTTTCCGGAAATCGTATTTTTGGTGATTTTTCCGACAGAGGACTTCTCGTTCACAAAGATGCCCGAGCTGTAATCCGAATTCTTTGTGATGTTGATCTTGTTGGCTGTAATCGTCGAGACGGAAGCGCCGGTATTGACGATAATGCCGTACTCCTTCGCCGCGATCGTATTACCTTTGATCGTCGAATTGGACGCGCCGCCGCCTACATAGATTCCGTCCATGGCGCACTTATTCAGCGTGTTTTTGTAGATCTGCCCCGCAACCTTTGCCATGGAGAAATTTCCGCCGGTCATGATACCATAAAGCTTTGCGTCAGTAATGGTGTTGTCATGAATCGTCTTCAGGACAGTGGAATCCCAGACGCGGATGCCGGAGTCCACCATGCCGCTGATCTTGTTCTTATAAATATTATTTACAAAGGAAAAATCATGCAGGTAAATACCGTTTTCCTTCGAATTGCTGACCTTATTGCCGCAGATATCCCCGTAAACACGCGCGTGGGAATCGATGTAAATACAGGACTGGCAGCCGCGCTTTTTCGCGTTTTTCCACTCCTTGCCCGGATTATATCCGTAGCCGGACTGGGAAACCGTGTTGCCTGCGATATTCCCGGCTACATAGGCCGTATCCTTCAGCGCGCTGTTCTTCACATGGGTGTCGCCCGAGAACACAGTGATGCACGCGTAGGTAACTCTGGCGACCGTATTGTTTGTGATCTCGGAGCACCAGGTCTTCGCGCCCTTCAGGTTGTTGTCAATGTGGATGCCGTAATCGCCGGAATCTCCGTTGTTGTTACCGCCGATATCCGTAACTGTGTTTCCGGTGATCTTCCCGCAGTGCGAGCCGAAATAGACCGCAATACCGCTGCTCTTGACCTTCTTCACGGTATTATTTCTGATATCTCCCTTCACCACGCTGCCAAGCTTCGTGCTCTCACGCGTAGCGCTGACCTGGATGCCATAGCCGTCGCCGTTGGAAACGTTATTTGAAGCGATGTCCCCGCTCAGAGTCACGCCCTTGCTGCCCTTGGCGGTGTAGAGGAAAATGCCGCGGCCCTCACTTTTCTCAGAGGATTTCTTTCCAAAATCAGTGACCGTGTTTCCCGTAATGCTGCCGCCGGCCGACCCTTCCTGCAGGCTGATTCCGTATGTAAGGATATTGCTCACCTTGTTCGACGCGATGGTTCCCATCTTCGCGCCGTACACAACAATGCCCATGCCAAACGAGGACACTGTGTTGTTCTTAATATCGCCGCCCGACGCGCCATCATAGATAAAAATGCCCCGGCTGCCGTCTGACTGCGCGGCGGAAGCGGTACCGGTGACCGTATTCCCGGAGATTCTGGAAGCCTTCGCGTTCCCCGCCAGGTAAATGCCTTTCCCCTTGATGCCGGTCAGGGTCACGTTTTCGATGACGATCCCGTCTCCCGTGCTGGAGGTCAGGCCGCCACCCTTGATGGTTCCGCCGGAAATGGCGGCATTTTTGCCAGAGAGTTTAAACGCCGACTCCGAGCTGCTGTTGATCACGGCCGTCCCGAGGTCCAGCGTCGTATAATCCGGGATATTCAGCGCAGACGACAGGCTGTAGGTTCCCGACGCGAGGTGAATCACTGCCTGCGCGCCCGAGGTGCCGGCCGAGTGATTCAGAGCGTCTTTCAGCCCATTTATGGAGCTGACTGTCACATTCGTGCCAGAGCCCGCAGCATACACGGCCGCAGGCATGCAAAGCATCAGCGTTAATCCCAGCAAGATAGCTTTCAGTTTTTTTCTCATATCGCTTCCTCCAGGGTTTTCTGGAACGACCCAGATCCCTTTTGAATCTACATCAAACAACTGCCTTCCTTTTATAATATGATTTGGCCGCTCTCTTAACGCTAAAAAAATCCTGCAAACCTGCGAAACCAGATCAGATCTCCATCAAATCACTGTACGCGCGCAGCGCGCCGTCCGTTTCATGCGCCAGCACACGCTTCGCGAGCAGCTTGCCGAGCTGCACACCTTCCTGGTCAAAGCTGTTCACGTTCCACACGAAGCCCTGGAACATCACTTTATTCTCATAATGCGCGAGCAGCGCGCCGAGCGATTCCGGATTCAGCTGCTTTCCGATAATCAGGCTGGACGGACGGCCGCCGGCAAAATATTTGTTCGGATCTTCATCATCCTTGCCGCAGGCAAATGCCATGATCTGGGCAATGACATTCGCGCAGAGCTTCTGCTGGCTGGTGCTGCCCTGAATGTCCACATCCATGCCCGCCTGGTTCTCCTTAAATCCGACGAACTGCAGCGGCACGATGTTGGTTCCCTGGTGCAGAAGCTGGTAGAACGAATGCTGGCCGTTCGTGCCAGGCTCACCAAACAGCACCGGACCAGTCACATAATTCACCGGCTCGCCGAAGCGGTTGACCGATTTTCCGTTGGACTCCATATCCAGCTGCTGAAGATGTGCCGGAAAACGCGCCAGCGCCTGCGAATACGGCAAAACCGCGGTGCAGAGATATCCGAGCACATTCCGCTCATAAACGCCGATCAGCGCGTCCAGCAGCGCCGCGTTTTTCCGGATGTCCGGCTCTTTCGCCAGCGCGTCCGCCTCGGCCGCGCCATCCAGGAACCGCGCGTAGACGTCCGGGCCGAATGCCAGCGAAAGCACGACCGCGCCGACACAGGATGAAGATGAATACCGGCCGCCGATGTAATCGTCCATAAAGAACGCTGCCCTGTAATCGCTGCTCGAAGCCAGCGGAGAAGTCTCACTCGTCACGGCGATCATGTGCATCGAAGGATCGACGCCGGCATTTTTCAGCGCGTCGCGCACAAACGCTTCATTGGTCAGCGTTTCGAGTGTCGTGCCGGATTTCGAAACCACGATAAACAGCGCGTGCGGAATATCGACGCTTTTCAGAACTGCCGCCGCGTCATCCGGATCAACATTGCTGATAAATCTGGCCTGCATCGGCAGACAGTTGTTCTGCTTCGCCCAGTTCTCCAGCGCGATGTATATCGCCCGCGGGCCGAGGTCGCTGCCGCCGATTCCGATCTGCACGACCGTCGTAAACTTCTCTCCCGCCGCGTTCGTGATCTCGCCGGCATGAACTGCATTCGCAAAGTCCGCGGCCTTCTTCTGCTGCGACACGTAAAACTCGCGCTTATTGACGCCATCCGCGATGACATCGTCACCCAGCTGGCCGCGGCAGAGCTGATGCAGCACCAGGCGCTTCTCGCCGGTATTGATCATCTCACCATTGTAGAGCGCCGCATATTTATCCGTGAGCTGCGCCTCTTCCGCCAGCTCCGCGAGGACATCCAGCACCTCATCATCAACTGCCTTCGCGGCATAATTGTACTGCAGGCCGCCCGCCATCGGAGCAGAATACTTTGCCACGCGCTCCGCGCCCTTTTCTCCCGCCATCGCCTCGGCGATATTGACCTTGCCCTTCAGCGCAAGCAGTTTATCGTACACAGACAGTGTATCCAGATTTTTCCAGCTGACCATATCCCATTTTCCTCCTTCTGAAACATGCGCGCAATGCACACAACCCTTTTTCATACGCGCGGACGAAATCAGCTGCCGGCCGAAAACGTCTGCCGCGGTATTTGCAGCCAAACCAAACGTCTGCCCCCGGCAGGCATTAAGGTTAACTGATTTAAATTATACTGCATTATTCAGTACTTTGTCCACATTCCTGCGTGAATCAGCCGTCCGGTCAGAAAGATTTTTAATTGTCAGAATGTACCCGTTTTGATACAAGGAAAGCAACTAAACATACGAGACAGAACGCGCAGCTGACGATCAGCCAAAATCTTTCATTCTGGAACAGGCAGCCCGCCCGGCGCCAGAAGAGAAAAAAGGACTCACTCGTTCCGGAATGCCAGTGAAAGGAGCAAAACATGGGTAAATCTGAAACCACCCAGGTGCGCCATCGCATCCCGATGCGCAGGAAACTGCAGATGCTCTGCGTCCTGTTTCTTGCCATTATCCTGCTGATGCCCGCATCCCGGGTCAGCGCAGCATCAAAAATCGGCCTGTCCGCAAAAACTGCAAAAATCACGGCCGGTAAGACAAAACAGCTCGCACTCAAAAAAGGCACCAAAAAAATCACAAAAGGGATCAAGTGGAAAACCAGCGACAAAACCATCGTTGGCGTGACCCAGAAGGGCAAGATCAAAGGAAAATCCATCGGCAAAGCGAAAATCACAGCCGTCTACAAAAACAAGCGCTACGTCTGCAAGGTCACAGTCAAAGCACCAAACTACAAGATTTCCGCAAAGAAAAAAACACTGACCGCCGGCAAGACCTTCCAGCTGAACCTGATGAACGGAACGAAGAAAGTCACAACCGGCATCACCTGGCAGTCCGACAAGAAATCCGTCGCAACAGTCAGCAAAAAGGGCAAAGTCACCGCAAAGAAGGCCGGAACCGCGACCATCACGGCAACGAACTACGGAAAAGTCTATTCCTGCAAGATCACGGTTAAGGCAGCGGCAGCATCATCCGAAACCGGAACGACAACCACGACACCTGCGTCCACGTTCGATTTCGCAAAAGACTGCAAGATCACGACTGGCTCCACAACTATATATGTTGAGTTTAAAATTAATGAAGCGAGTGTTACAGCTGCGGAGCTTCAGGAACTTGGTTATGATGTTAGTGGCGGTGTAGCATCAAAGGAAACAGTTTGCGAGACAGCAACATATACATTCACAAAACTGCCGACAACCTACAAAGATATTGAAAAGATACCTTTGAATACAAAATTTGCACCCGTTGCGGCAGAAATTGTAACCCTTCCACTATTTGAGTATATGAGCGTAGCAGATGGAATGTACTCGCATCCAATCTTTGATACAATGGATTATCTGAACGGTGAGGTCTTAAGCATCAGTAATGGTGCTAAATCAGATATCTACCTATCGATGCGAGACACACTAACATACGGTAAATATGCTTACTTCAAGGGTGCAACACCTGCCAATGCATATACTCCGACGAAACCGTATACTTTTACCCTGATAGAAGGTCCATACGAAGTTCCTGCGAAAACTAGCTGGCCCGGAAGTCCAAACGGTGCGCCGAAGCGTAGTATGATCCTCATTTCCTTTGGAGGGGACGATGAGCAAAGATATGTTGATACATATCATTCCAGCGATGGAAACTGGTACATCTTCGATAAATCCTGGCAGCATCTGATCGCCAGCATGAAGGACGTCAGCACCTCCACCTGGTAAAGTTTAAGGATATATCCTTTATCCGGACTGCTTCAGAACAACCTAAACCATTGCTTGCTTTGCGAAGCGGCAGTCAATGTGATATTGGGATCAATTTGAGAGCCCTGGCGGCCAGACGGTCGCCAGGGCTTCTTGTTTTTCAGGAATTTATACTTCTGATCAGGCTGCGTTCTGCCTCTGGTCATAATATTCTAATTGTAATGTCTTTTCCAAAACATCTGTCTCAGGTATCACATCTACTCTAATTACTTACCGCCAAAAATCAATACTTGATTTGACAAAACCTCTTGCGCTCCATTTCGAATTATGTTACTATCATTACGTAAAGCAAGTCTTCTATATTGATCTTAGCAGTCCTCACTGCTTCATCCGTGGAATTCTCCACAAAGAACCCTTGCTGACATATCTTTTTCATCCAGCAGGGAGTTCCATTTTTCATCTGGCTTCCCTGCGCACACACAAGGAGGGAACTACATGATGAAAAAAAGCTATGATGATCTGACGTTTGCTGATGACTTCATGTTTTGCAAAGTGCTTCAGGCACACCCCGGTCTTTGCAGGGAACTGCTGGAACTTGCAATCGGAAGGCCTGTAGGGGAACTGGTTGAAATCAACAAGCAGCATCCAATTGAAATCACCCCGGATGGGCGCGGCGTGCGTTTCGATGTGTATGCGAAGGATACCTCTTCCATCGTTTATGATATTGAAATGCAGACGGTCAGGCGCGATTCCATTATGAAGCGGAGCCGCTATGCCCAGGGACTAATGGATCTGGATCAGATTGAACGCGGCAGCAGGTTTATGGACTTAAAGCAAAGCTACGTGATCTTCATCTGCACCTTCAATCTGTTTCCCGAGGCCGGGCTCCACAAGTATACTTTTGCAAACATCTGCATCGAAAACAGGCAACTGTTTCTTGGCGACGAAGCAGAGAAGATTTTTCTTTGCGCCGACGGTTCGGCGCAGGATCTCACGCCCGCGTTAAAAGAATTTTTCGACTATCTGACTACGCACAAGCCAAATGGCTCTTTTACCGGCAAACTGGAGAATGCAGTCAAACAGGTCAAAACAAACCAACTGTGGAGGAAAGATTACATGACACTGCAGGAAATCATCGATGATGAAAAAGAAGTTGAAAGAAAACGCGCCGAAGCAGAACGTGAACGCGCTGAAGTGGAACGGAAACGCGCTGAGAATGCGGAAAAACGTGCACTTGCTGCTGAAGAATTGATCCGTGCCTACCGGGAAAAGTATGGAGATTTATCTCTCCCGGATCAAAATTAACCTGTACCGTCTTCACAAACTTCTTCTTTGGAAGTTTTCTGAGTGAAAATGCCATTATCATCTGAATATACTTCTTCTTTAAAAGGTTTTATTCAGGGATATGCATATGAAAATCTATTGGTATAACGGGTCGAAAAACCTCATCGGACCGGCTGTGAAGAAGCTGCGTGTCAGCAGAAAAATGACGCAGGTAGCACTTGCTGAACAAATGCAGCTGCGCGGAGTTGAGATCGGACCCCTCGTGATACTCAGAATTGAAAAGGGGCTCCGCTTTGTGACGGACTATGAAGTCCGGGCACTGGCAGATGTCTTCCGGGTGTCACTTGACGACCTGTATCCCGAAAAGCTGGACTTCTATTAAAAATCTGCCAAAAACCTTATGACGCCTGCGTGAACCGCTCTGCTGCCTCCCAGAAACGCTGCCGGCATTGTTCCTCGTTAACGTCCCCTGTATCCCCGGCGCATTTTCCGAAAAGGGCTCTGCAATCATCGCATCTGACCGCAGCTGCCGGTTTTTCCATCCAATAATTCGGCACAGATCCAATATCTATGCACATTTCATAGAGGATGTCGTCAGGCATTGCGATGATCTGACTGCAAAGATCTGCACGAATGCACGAAGCACCTGCATTTCCCGTGCTCTCTTTCAGCTTTCTGTACAGATATGCATACCAGTCTGTTCTGCTGCTCTCACTCATGATCGATTCTCCAGATATAATTGTATGATATGCTCGCTAAAACTGCGAGTTCTGAACGAGGGACTTTTGGCGTCCCAATCATCGTATTGTTTGCATTAATACCCAGTATACAACAACGCGGGCCGGTACTCCACTGGTCTGTCAGTTCAAAATTCACGCCAAAATCCGCTCTTAAAACCAGCGTTTCGAATTACACACCAAGCTGCCCCAGCATTTTCCCGATGCTGTCACGGAAGACAAGTTCTGCCTTCCCGGTGAGCCGGGTTTTCCCCTTGTTGATAATAATCAGATGATCCCCGTGAAATTTGTGCGCAAGCTGCGCGGCTGATCCCACCTCCAGGGAGGTGCCGCCGATGATCAGGCAGTCTGCCCGGTTGACCAGATCCAGCGCATTCTCATATGCGGGGGACGGCAGCATTTCTCCGTAGAGTGTGACGTCCGGCCGCACCATTTCTCCGCATTCTTCACACTTCGGTATGGGATCGGGGCTGTCAAAGATGTAATCCGGACCATATTCTTTTCTGCAGAAGACGCAATAATTCCGCAGGGTTGTTCCGTGGATTTCCTGAACGTTCTTGCTGCCTGCCTTCTGATGAAGCCCGTCAATATTCTGCGTCACAATTCCTTCGAGCAGGCCTGCGGCTTCCATGCGCGCGAGTACCTTGTGCGCGTCGTTCGGCTCGACATTTCTGGCGTCAAGATGCTCACGGTAATAAGAGAAGAAAATCTTTTTATTGTTCCGCAGACAGTCGTTGCTCAGAAGATATTCCGGCTGGTAACCGCGGTATTTTTGCTCCTTCTTTCTGTACAGGCCATTCTTACTGCGGAAATCAGGAATGCCGCTCTCGGTAGACACACCGGCGCCGCCCAGGAAAACTGTGCACGCAGAATCATCCAGAATTTCCCGGAATGCCTCTATTTTCTGCCCATCGGTCAGGCGGTTGTAAAAGTTATGCTTTTCTTTTTCTGATCGGAATATTCTTTTCATATCACATAATGTTTCCGAAAATCAGATACATCACCACTGACAGTCCTGCCGCGATCATCACATAAGGCACCTGCGTGATCGCGTGCTCCATGTTGTCGATTCCGGCAGCGCTCGATGATAGTATCGTCGCGTCCGTATAAAAGCACGCGTGGCTCCCAAATGCGCCGCCCGAGATAATTGCCGCCATGGTCAGGACAGCATTTCCTCCAATCGCCGCGCACATCGGAATCAGTATCGGGATGACGACCGCGCTCATGCCCCAGTTGGAGCCCGTCACAAACGCAAGTGCCGCCAGCAGGACAAATGAAACGGCCGGAAACATCGCGGGCGTCAGAAACGGCTTCGCCAGATCAATCAGATACTCTGTCAGATGCAGCTCCCCGCAGATATGTGCCAGTGAAAACGCCGCCACCAGCATAAAGAAAACCGGCAGCATGTCGCCAAAACCTTTAATCAGATGCTCCGAAAACTGCTCCAGGGTCATCCGCTTCGCCGGAATATACATAACAACGCACAGCGCGAGGGTCAGAATGACAGCCAGGAGCAAATCACTGGTTCCGACCGCAACGCCGACCAGCAGAATGATCGGAATCAGAAAATCGCGGAGTCTGCCGTCCTTCGGAAGAGACACAGGCACATCAGGATTTCCCGTTTTCCGCTCGGCGTCACCGATTTCACGGACGCCGGGAACATGCTCCGGCAGGTTGTATTTCGCGCTGGCTTCGCTGTAGACAGCTCCTGTCTTTTCCACACGCATGAATGCCTTCTTCATGGCGCCGAGCTTCGGAAATTTCCCAAGGGTAAACAGGCAGACAATCGCCAGCGCAAAGAACGGATAAAAACAGTACGGGATCGCGTGCACATAGGCATCCATCCCGCTGCTGAACCGCGTATTGATCAGGCTGTGCTGGTAAAACAGACCGGCGAAAAAGACCGCCCAGGTCGAAAACGGCAGCAGCACGCAAACCGGCGCGCCCGTCGAATCCAGCACAAAGGCAAGCGATTCACGCGGCAGCTTCCTGCGGTCATACAGATCCTTCATGCAGACGCCGACCGTCAGGACATTGAGATAATCGTCGACAAAGATCAGCAGGCCAAGCAAAAAGGACGCGAACATCGTGCGGTTTTGCGTCGTGCAGACCTTCGACAGAATCCGCGAAAATCCTCCCGTGCCGCCCGCTGCCTGCAAAACAGCGATCAGGCTCCCGAACAGGCCGCACACCAGCCAGAGCCAGACGTTATCCGGGTCTCCGACAACTTCCTCCAGAATCCCGATCCACTTGCCCAGAAACGCACCTTTATATAGAACAATACTGCCGGCGATTGAACCCAGAAGTAAAAATTCCATACAGCGTTTCGTGGCGACTGCGCCAGCTACAACAAACAGAATGATAATTAAAGCAATGAGACCGTCAGGCATGCTGCTGTTTCCTTTCTCTCTCTGCCAAATATCTGCCTATATTGAAACCATCCAGACAGCTTTCATTCCATCCGGGTTTTTATGATGATTGTCCGGGCGCATTCGGAAACAAGTTCCCTGCCGGTGCGTTCGACGGATCCGGATCATTGTTCTGCACGCAGTAATACAACAGATTAATCAGCTCAATCTCTGTTTTTTCCGTGTATGCACTCAGTGGAAACAGGGTCTCGAACTGAAATTCGTATTGCATCAAAAGCATTTCCAGCATAGTCTTCCTCCTGTCGGGGCGCGCCAGCAGTCATTTCGCCCATCTGCAGGCAGGCTCGCGCGGACTCATAACTTTTGGCGCTGTAATCATATTATATCGGAATACCTGTCCGGTCTGGATTTCATGAGCAAATCTTTCCGCGTCAGGGAAGCCGGAAAATCATCGAATGAAGCTGGTGTGGATCCGCTCCTCGTAGACCGGAGCCGCCAGCCCGGCCTTTCTGCCGGCTTCGATGCTCTTCTGCAGCCAGGCAATGTTCTGCCCAAGCACACGCATTGTCTGCAGTCCCTCTTCGTCCTGCAGCACCTCATCCGGCTCCATTCCGTGCACCTGATTCCAGTACTCTGAGCCGACAATCGTCATCGAGCAGTTCAAATACTTCTGGTTCAGTGCCATAAACGCGCCGGTCGCCCCGCCGCGCCTGCACGACAGAACCGACGCCGCCAGTTTGCGATAGAGCCTATATTCGTTGACCAGACAGAACCGGTCCAGAAACGCGATCAGCGAACCGCTGGGCGTTCCGTAATATACGGGAGATCCGGCAACAATTCCGTCGATGGTATCCAGGCGTTCCGTGAGGTCATTGACCAGGTCGTCAAACACACATTTCCCTGTCTTCATACAGCTCATACAGGCCGTGCAGCCCTGCACAGGGCCTTTTCCAAGATACAGGAGCTCAGTCTCCATCCCTTCCTTCTGCAGTGTCTTTTCCAGTTCCTTCAGCGCGGTGAATGTGCATCCGTGTTCATTCGGACTTCCATTAATCAGCAGTATTTTCCCCATCGATTGCACCTCTTTCATATGTTGCAAATCTCTATATTACCTACCTTCGGCTTTTCCTGTAACGCACCGCTGTTACCGCGGCTGCCGCCGCAGCCGCCGCTGCAGTCACCCACGCCCAGACAGGTACGTCCAGGATGTTAAAACAGCGCACATTGATCCACATCTGATTGATTGCTTCATTCTCCGCCTCATCAAAATAGATCATGATCGAAGATCGGCTGATCGCGTCCTCGGGCGGATACTGCGCGCTGAGCTGACGACGGACCTGTTCTTTTGGCGCCTGCAGCACATAATCCGCATCATCCGGATCTCCGGAAAAGAAATAGCCGAGCGGATAGTCTTCCACCTCCGACTCATCCTCCTCTGCTCCGTAATTCCAGTCGGCATACTCAAAGATTCTGTCATCCTCTCCGCCGGCGATGACAGATGTATAGCCGATGTAATACATATTCCGGATCGCGTTGTCCGGTCTGGAGCAGAAATTGATAAAAGCTTCCGCGGCGTGCTGCTTTGCGGCATCGCCGCCGATCCCGCTTTTCAGCATAACCCACCCGTCAAAGTAGATGTTTGTAGATTCTCTGGGAACCGCAAAATCCAGCGTATAATCATCTTCATCTGCCTGATCCAGCGTGTAAACCGCGTCGCCGGACCACTGGTAATTTGCCAGCACCTTTCCGGTTATCATATCGGACTTTCCGGAATCCGTCTCAAAGGAATATACATTATCCCTGACATCCTGCAGATAATCCTGCACCCGGGCTATGGTCTCTGGCGTCACATCGTTCATTTCCTCTTCCAGGCGTCTGGTGTAATCAGGGGCGGAAGTAAAGGCCTCATCCGTAAGAAGATCGGATTTAATCGCTCCCACCGCGGCAAAGTAAGAGTCACGCACGTTATCCTTGATGGTCACCTGCCGCCGGAACCTGGGATCGTCCAGCACCTTCCAGGTGGAGGCATCCTCATGTGTCAGCGCCTCGGGATTGTACACAATTCCCGTCACACCCCACATGTATCCTGCCGCGTACTTGCTCCATGTCTCCCCCTGGATCTCGTGCCCGTCAAACACCTGCTTGATATAAGGAGACACGCCCCTGATATAATAATTGTTATCGTCCTCCTCGTCGAAAAACGCTTCTGAAAGAGGCGTCAGCCTGTCTTCCGCGATCAGCTTCATGAACATATACTCCGAGGGGCACACAACATCATAGACGTCGCCGAGCGTCAGCATATTGTAGAGATCCTCGTTTGTGCCGAATGTAGAGTACTCTACCTTTACTTCCTTCCCATAGGTTTCCGCGTACCAGTCCTCAAAATCCTCCATCATGGAATTTTCGCCGAAGATATCTCCGCTCTCCAGATCGATCACTTCATCCTCATCCCAGTCCCCGAGATCGATATATTCTTCCCAGTTGCAGACGCGCAGGATGACGGGTTTTTCCCCGCTGCCACCTGCATCAGCCGGCTGCGCAAAGATCTCCGCCGGCGCACAGAGAAGCAGTATGGCGCAGGATGACAGCAAAAAACGGCGCAGGCCACGCATGCTAAATCTGTTCATATGCCTGCCCTCTCTTTCCCGCTGGTCTGGCAGTCCGGAGATTTGACACAAGTACAATCAGCACAACCACAGCAAAAATCACAGTGCAAAGCGCCCAGAGGGCTGTCTTTATGGTTGTCTGGGCACCTTTCGTGGCATTTACGACATAGGTGCTGATCGTGTCAAAAGTTGCCGGTTTCGTGTAAGTCGCGATAAAATAATCGTCCAGGGACAGTGTGACCGCCAGAGCAAACCCTGAGACAATACCGGGCGCGATCTGCGGAATTACCACCTGCCTGAGTGCCCTGAACGGCGTCGCGCCGAGATCCAGCGCCGCCTCATATATATAGGAGTCCATCTGTTTGAGCTTCGGGATGACCGAGAGATAGACAAACGGCGCGCACAGCACCACATGTCCCGCCACCAGTGTAACAAAGGTATCCTTGCTGACGCCAAAAACAACCACCAGCAATATACAGATGGAAAAGCCGGTAACAACATCCGCGTTTACTACCGGTACCTGATTCAGAGAGTTATACAGGGCTCCTGCCCTGCGGGATGAATAAAATGAACCAATGGCACCGAGCGTTCCAAGGACTGCCGCCAGGACAGCAGCCCCGACAGCCAGCGCCAGTGTCCCGATAATCATATTGCGCAGTTCTTCTGTTGTAAAGAGCGTCACATAATTGTGCATCGAAAACCCGCGGATAGCCCCGATTGTCGTGGCGTTCGTAAAGCTGTACAAGACAAGAATCAGGATCGGCGCGTACAAAAAAATCAGAACAATTGCGATAAACAGATATTTAAAACCTTTTTTCATAACAGCGCGCCTCCGATCCGGGATGCGTCATCCTTGTCATTTCCGCCGGTCA
>JAFVEX010000212.1 GCA_017475785.1 Eubacterium sp.
CTGGCCGTTTTCATGATCGTCCGGAGCATGCAGGGAACTCCGGCACAGGAGGCGGCGCCCTCGGCTGAAGAGACACAGAAGGAGATCGCTTATCCTCTCCCGGCGGGTCTGACGGCAGAGGAACTGGCCCGGATCAAATGTGTCGCGGTCATCGGTGAGCATTTTAATTACTATAAGACGGAAGAGTTTAACGCCTTCCAGAGGATGGGAGACGCAGGGGAAGATATTGCATATCAGCTGGCAAACGAATCCGGGGAAGGCGACAGACGCTGGTTCTGGAACGGGGACGGATCGGAAGTCACGATGACGCCCTATGACCTGCGTTTTCTCTCTTTGATGCCTCATCTGGAAGAAATTCACCTGGTGAATGTGAGAGTGACAGACGCGCCGGACCTCAGCGGCGTGACCACGATGACGAAAATCTATGCCAGAGAATGCGATCTGGGCGACCTTGACTGGATCGCGCAGTCAGGGATCCGGGAAGCGCATTTGCGCTGCGACGCGGACTATTCCCCGCTCGGAAACTGCCAGAAACTGCAGGTCGCGCAGCTGGAGCTGGCGCCGGGAAGAACAGCGGATTTCTCCGCGTTCACCCCTCCGGATCTATTGGACTTTAGTCTGGATGCAGAAGGAAACGGGAACGCTGTCGACCTGTCCGGTCTTGCCGGCTGTGCGCGGCTCAAATACGTAAACTTATCCGGAATTGCGGTCACAGACCTGTCCTTCCTGCAAGGAAAAACCGGAGTAAACAGACTGTTCCTGAACAATCTCAGACAGCTTGGAGATATTTCCGCTGTAGGTTCCCTGACAGGGCTGAGAACACTTCGGATCAACAACTGTTCTTCTATTGGGGATTACAGTCCGGTTGGAACATGCAGAAGCCTGCAGCACCTCTCGCTCAGCGCAGATTTTGACAACCGGATTCAGGATGTCTCTTTTTTGGGAAACCTCAATTTGCTGGATGACATAGTCCTCAGCGGCGTTGCCCTTCCCAATCTCGATTTTTTGACACAGATTTCTCAGGGGCGCACGAATCTTTCGCAGCTGGAGCTGAACGGAAGCGCCGGCGATTACAGCGGACTTGGCGCATTCGGCGTTATCAACCGGTTAAGCCTGCGTCCGGATAATTCCGCTGATGCGGGAGCGATTTATGCCGCTCTTGCAGACAGCAGGATCACATACCTGACGCTGGGAAATCTGGATCAGGTGGATCTTTCCGCGCTGCCGCAGCCCACGCAGGAACTCACACTGGACCGCTGCTCGATCACGGATCTGACATCAGCCCCGGAGGGATGGGCGGTGCCCAATCTGACCTTATCCAACTGTCAGACGCTCAGATCCCTGGAGGGACTTGAAAGTCCGAACGGATTCGGCAAAAAAGGCGGGATCCTTAAGATCTACAATTGCCCCCGCCTGACTGATTTTAGCGCGATGGAAGGAATGGACCTGAGTTCTCTGGAGATCACCGGCGGATACGCGCTGCCCGAGGATGTAAATTTCCGGACAGGTGCATTTCTTCTGGACAGCGTCGCAGGAATAGAAAACCTGGATTTTCTGAACGAGATGGACAATTCCCAGCCGGTAAGCTTTAAGTTTGTGGGAATCGAAGGTCTTGAGAACCTCAAGCCCTTAGAGAGGTTCCACGGGACCTTTATAACTGTCTCTCCGGAACTTGAGGAGCAGGCAAAAGATCTGGTTCAGGCGGGAAATTTCAATGAGTATCACATAGAGTATCCGCAGGGCGGCTGGGAGCTGGATAACTCCGGACTCACACTTCTTAGCCTGGACGAGCTGGAGACTCTGCCTGATGCGCTGCTGCGGAGAGTGGAACGCTTCTCCCTTGCCGGAGACATCCTGTGGGATCCGGACGAGAACGAAGGAATATGGAAGCACTGGGAAAGCGGCGACCGTCCGGAACTGTCGGTCCACAACTTTGATACCGGAGAAGAAAGAAAGGTCGCGCGCGGCAGCGGAGTTGTGGAGAGCATGGACTATTTCGAAAAGCTCACCGGTCTGCATTTCCTGAACCTTTGGGATCAGCCCCTGGAGAGCGTGGATGGAATCCAGAACTTGCGCGAGCTGCACGATCTGGGACTATCATTCTGTGACAATCTGTCTGATATCTCTCCGGTTTTCGCATTGCAGAATCTGAACAGTCTCTGGCTTAACGGCCCTAATATTGAGAGTATTCAGGGAGTGCAGAACCTGACGCAGCTGTGCAGACTGGATATTTCGGACACCGGAGTGAGCGATCTGTCGCCGCTGGCTGAGGTCGACTATTCGACGGCAGTCAAGGAAAACGGAGGATTTGAGTTTGCCGTGAGCGGGCACCATATTGAGGACTTCTCGCCGCTTTCTGCCGTACCTGCCTTCAGCAGGCTTATGATGGGAAATACAGATCCTGTGCTCTATATTTCCGATTTGGAGGGAATAGAAATACGGAGCTTCCAGGCTGACGGCGGTTTCAGTGAAGAATGCACGGCGGAGGATGCCAATGCGCTGTTCGCGGAGTTTGTCCGAAATCATCCGGAACTGGCGGAACTTGATATCCCATGGAATGATAAACTTACTGATCTGACGCCGCTTTTGGAACTGGAAAATCTTCAGGAAGTGCGCATTTCCGCAAATATGGAGGCGGCTCAGGCCAGTCTGGACGGCGCAGATTACAATTTCCGGCTGGAGATCGAGGGAGAATAACGGGATAATTGGATACAATTATACGCCGAAAAGTTGACTTTCACCCTTTAGTGCTTTAAAATGGTGACTTGATCAAAGTTTAAGGAGGGCGAAATGAATAAATTAGCTACCCGTATCAAAAATGTGGGTCCCGGCGCGCTCGTTGCAGCGGCATTTATCGGACCCGGAACAGTAACTTCCTGCTCCATTTCAGGTGCGACAGCCGGTTATACGCTTCTGTGGGCAATGCTTCTGTCCGTAATATCAGTCATTATCATGCAGTCCATGGCTGCCCGTCTGGGCATTGTCTCCGGAATGGGACTCGGCGAAGCACTTAGAGAGAAGTTTACGAGTCAGGGAGCCAGGATCCTGATCTCCATCCTCGTAATCGCCGCGGTCTTTATCGGCAATATCGCCTATGAGACCGGAAACCTGACAGGATCGATCCTCGGCATTCAGGCGGCGTTCCCCGCTGCGGACAACCAGACAGCCAAAATAGTGCTCGCTCTGGTTCTTGGCGTGATCGCGTTCGCGCTTCTGTTCTCCGGAAGCTATCAGCGCGTCGAGAATATCCTCACAGCACTTGTCGTGCTGATGGGTGTTATTTTCCTGATCTGCGCGTTTGCGGCAAAGCCCGACTGGGGCGCAGTTTTTGCAGGCCTCTTCGGATTTAAGGTTCCGGACGGCGGAGACTGGATGACAGTTGCGGCCCTGATGGGAACCACGGTCGTGCCTTATAATATTTACCTGCACGCTGCTTCCGCTTCTACAAAGTGGGGCAAGACAGACGACAAGGAAGACGCGCTCGCAAATTCGAGATTTGACTCGATCATTTCGATCGGACTTGGCGGAATCATCTCCATGGCGATCATCGTCTGCGCGGCAGCGACGATCCATGCGTCCGGCGGAACGATCGCATCCGGCTCTGACATGGCCAAGGCTCTTACTCCCCTTCTGGGAAGCTGGGCTACCGTGATCTTCGGTATCGGCCTTTTCGCTGCAGGTATCACAAGTACCCTGACAGCTCCTCTTGCAGCGGCATTCGCGAGCTCCGGCATTCTTGGCTGGGGCGAGGATATGAAGCAGACAAGATTCAAAGTTTTCTGGATCGTTGTTCTTGCTTTCGGTATTTTCGCAACCTGCACATTAGGAGCCAGCCCGACACAGATCATTCTGTTTGCTCAGGCAGCCAACGCTATTCTTCTTCCCGTAACGGGAATCCTTCTTCTGATCGTGGCTAATGACGCCAATATCATGAAGGAATACAAGAACAAGACCTGGTTCAACGTTTTGGTCGTGATCGTTATCGCGATCTTCATCTTCATCGCTGCAAGAAACATGAACGCGTTCATGTCCGGACTTAAGAAGCTGATCAGCGGCTGATCCGGAGCGTTATCTGCAATATTTGATCATAATGGAACTATTGACCCGCAGCGTATTAGCTACGGGTCAAGTCCGTTTTTCACACACATAAAGGAAACTACATGGATTACAAAATACTGCCGGTGGGAGATTCTGCGCTGACGATCATTTTCGGAAACAGTATCGACCCGGAGATCAGCAGGATCGTGCGGGTCGCCAGAAAATATCTCACAAAGAAAAATATCAAGGGCGTCAATGAGTACGTTCAGACCTATGCGACGCTCATGGTCCATTATCGTCCCGTGACAATCGGATACGACGAGCTCGCCGAGAGGATTGACCTGGAATTGTCTCACATGGACATTGGAAGCGACAGCCTGAAGAAGAAGACGATCGTGATCCCGGTGTGCTACGGAGGAGAATTCGGTCCGGATCTCTCCTTTGTGGCGGAGCACGCGGGAATCTCTGAAGAGGAGGTCATAAGAAGACACAGCGCGGCGGACTACCTGATCTATATGCTCGGGTTCATGCCGGGATTTGTATATCTTGGTGGAATGGACCAGTCCATAAGCACGCCCAGACTGAAAAACCCCAGAGAGCGCCTGGAAAAGGGCTCCGTGGGTATCGCGGCCAACCAGACCGGGATCTACCCTCTGGTCTCTCCGGGCGGATGGCAGATCATCGGCCGCACGCCGCTGGAACTGTATGACCATGAGAGAGCAAAGCCGATCCTCTATGAAGCCGGCGAGTTTATCCGTTTTGTCCCCATCACTGAGCAGCAGTTTAAGGAGATCCGGGCGAAGGTAGAGGACGGAACCTATGAGTATGAGTGGATCAGAGAGGGGTGACGTAAAAGACTATGGCAATGCATGTGATCAGCCCCGGCCCCCGCACGACGATCCAGGACAAAGGAAGGCTGGGATATCAGA
>JAFVEX010000213.1 GCA_017475785.1 Eubacterium sp.
CGTTCGTAGGGATCCGGCAAATTCGTGAAAGGCGGCCACTCATTTCCCGGATCCTGACGAACGCTAACCCGCAGTTTCATGCGACTGTTTCATCGAATGCTCACCCGTATGAATCGTCTCACTTCACGTCGACTGTTTTGGGGCGCGGGGTAGGTGCGGCCGCTATATATTTCAGATTTCATATTGAGCGGCCGCAATGCCGGTCTTTGTTTTTTCTGCAGTCAATGGTCGCTGCGGCGTCATACAAAATGTGACTTTTATAACATAGCAGCCATATCTCCCCAGCGTCTAAACCAGTCGCTGTGCGGCGATGCGTTTATAAGAGTAAGTAATTCACAGTGTAAGCGCGGCGGACAAGTATGTACCTCGCGGCGACTTGCATGGAAAAGCTGTGAGAAACAGGCGATTACGATGAAGTTGGTGTACCGGCAATGACTGGCCGCCTTTCAGGAATTGGCGGTACACCTACGGAATCTTATCGCGTGGTTCGAGGGGCTTTTCGCGGAGCAGCGAGGTACATATTGACCGACACGCACCCTGCGAGCCCGATGAACGCATCGCCCCACACGATCTGATTTAAAGCACAATTCAAAAAACTGCTGTGTTAAGCAGTAACCCATGATAATCGCTTAGCACAGCAGCTCCTTTCAGACACCAGTCACCCAATCCCATATTTCACAGGCAGTCACCTTAATACGGATAGACAAACTCCTCCTTAATAGCTTTCACTGTCTCTTCTCCATGCAGCACGCGGATTAGCTCAAACGCGAAATCTGTCGCCGCGCCCGGTCCATGTCCAGTCGTGACATTTCCGTCTGTCACCGCAGGCACCTGCTGCACATCTGCGCCGATCAGCCGGTCTTCCAGGCCGGGGTAGACGACTGCCTTCTTTCCCTCCAGAAAACCGAGCGCGCCCAGGTAACGCGGCGCTGCACAAATCGCCGCAATATGCTTGCCCGCATGATACTTTTCGACGAGAAGAGACTTCAGCGCGTCGTGTGCCTCAAGATTTTCTGTGCCGACACCGCCACCCGGAAGAATAAATACATCTCCGTCCGAAAAATCAACCTTCGCGAATTTCTTGTCTGCTTTGATCTTCACGTCATGTCCGCCGATAATGGTTTTCTTGTCCATGATGGAAACTGTCGTCACGTCATCCCCTGCCCTGCGGAGCAGATCTACAGGCGTCAGCGCCTCAATTTCCTCAAGTCCGTCTGCCAGAAATACATAAATTTTCGCCATTTTCATTTCTCCTTTCGCAATACTCTCTGCGGATTTTATCTTGTTTTCCAGTGTTTCTGTATATCAACATACCTGCCAGCCTGCGATTGCAGTTATTCGTCATCTGGCAATTCAGAAACTGCGCTTTCTGAGATGGCAGTGTTCTGACGGCAGTCTATGGAGCAGTGCGGTTCTGACCACAGCCCCATGGAACAGCGGTGTTCTGAAAGCCTTCGCCTTTTACAGCCTCTTTGCCTTTTCTGAACACTCGATCAGCGCGTCCATGACTGCGCCGCGCATGCCCTTTTCTTCCAGAACACGAAGTCCTTCAATGGTGGTTCCTGCAGGCGTCATCAGCATATCGCGCAGCTCTCCGATGTGAAGTCCGGAATCCAGAACCATTTTCGCGCTTCCGAGAACGGTCTGCGCCGCGAAGCGGTACGCAGTCCTGCGCTCCATGCCCTGATGGACCGCCGCGTCAGCCATTGCCTCAATAAACATAAAGACATATTCCGGCGAGCTGCCGCTGACTGCCGTCACGGCTGGCATCAGTTCTTCCGCGACAACTTCGGCTCTTCCGAAGCTGTTGAAGATGTCGCTGACACCCTTCAGATCCTCTTCTGTCACATTTGCGTTCGGGCAGAGTGCCGTCATGCCTTCTCCGACCAGCGCCGGCGTGTTCGGCATCGCGCGCACAATTTTCTTGCTGCCGCCGAGCCTTCCGGACAGCCATGCCAGATCTCTCCCGGCCGCGATGGATACGATGACTTTTTCCGGCGGGATTTCATCCGCGATTTCATCCGCGACAATTCCCAGAACATTCGGCTTCACCGCAAGAATCAGGATTTCCGCAAATTCGACGACCATTTTATTCTCCTGTGCCGTCCGGACCTGATAGATATCGCTGATCCGCTTAAGCGTCTCCTTCGTCTTCGCGGAAACCATGATTTCGTCCGGCTCCACCAGCCTGCGGCTGATGATGCCGCCGATAATTGCCGAGGCCATATTGCCGCAGCCAATAAATCCAATTTTCATACATGCCGCCTTTCCGCTAAAAAAATGCAGGTAATTGCCCCCAGCTCAGGCCACAATATGCCTGTCACTGTGCATTTTGTAAATCATAGAAGTCAGTGTTCCAAATTTTCCGTCCCAGGGATCAATCACGAGTAGATCCTTCTGGCGCTGTAATCACATTATATCATAGGAATGGAAAGCCCGCCTGTATTTCTTAATGTTTTGCCGGAAGATTCAAGATAAATTTGGAGATTATCCAAAAAACAACTCCTCCAATTTGGAAGTTCGTCCATAGTATTTCCAGCCTGAAAAGACTATATTATTGCCATCGGAAAGAAAGAACACAGGAGGAGTCTGATATGTCCAGTTTATCGCTTGAGCACATCTATAAAATCTATCCAAATGGTTTTGAGGCTGTAAAGGATTTCAACCTTCAGATCGAAGATAAAGAATTCATTATTTTTGTAGGTCCGTCCGGATGCGGCAAGTCCACCACTCTCCGCATGGTCGCAGGCCTTGAAGATATTTCAAAGGGCGAGCTGAAGATCGACGGCAAGGTTATGAATGATGTCGACCCGAAGGATCGCGACATCGCGATGGTCTTCCAGAACTACGCGCTGTATCCGCATATGAGCGTATATGACAACATGGCGTTCGGGCTGAAGCTGAGAAAGGTTCCGAAGGACGAAATCGATAAAGCAGTCCGGGACGCGGCCAGGATTCTCGACCTGGAGCATCTGCTCGAAAGAAAGCCAAAGGCACTCTCAGGCGGACAGAGACAGCGTGTCGCAAT
This sequence comes from Eubacterium sp., assembly GCA_017475785.1. The sequence goes on from JAFVEX010000213.1 coordinate 3,029, forward strand.
GGGGCGCGCAATCGTCAGAAATCCGCGTGTCTTCCTGATGGATGAGCCGCTCTCCAACCTGGACGCAAAGCTGCGTGTCCAGATGCGCACCGAGATCGCAAAGCTTCATGAGCGCCTCGGCGCAACCATCATTTATGTCACACACGACCAGACTGAGGCAATGACCCTCGGAACGCGCATCGTCGTCATGAAAGACGGTATCGTACAGCAGGTCGACTCACCGATCAATCTGTACAATGAGCCGTGCAACCTGTTCGTGGCAGGATTCATCGGTTCTCCGCAGATGAACTTCATGGATGCAGATGTAAAGAAAACAGACGGCAAAATCGTTCTGAAAATTGCTGATCAGCACTTCCCGATTCCGGCAGCAAAGGGGAAGGTTCTTGAGGAAAAAGGCTACGTCGGCAAAACGATCACAGCAGGTATCCGTCCCGAGCACATCGCAGATGCCGATATCGAAGATCCCAAAGATCAGAGCGGTATTTTCCAGGCAGCTGTCAATGTCTATGAGCTGATGGGCGCAGAGGTTTATCTGTACTTTGACTACGCCGGCACTCAGATGACAGCCCGCGTAGATCCGCGCACGAAAGCAACAACCGGAAAAACAGGCAGGTTCGCGATGGATCTTTCCATGATTCACGCATTCGACAAGGAAACAGGTCTCGCAATTGTCCACTGATCTCTCTCCCTGCTCAGGCCGGGCACATACAGCATATGCCGTGTGTGCCCGGTGTTTTTGCCCGGTCAGACGGGCAGACTGGTTTACACATTTGTCATCACGAGGAGCCTATGATAGACTCAACTTATCAGAAAGCATATAAACTTGCCGAACGGGAATACAGGAAATGTGTTCTGACCGGACTTTATCCATATCTGCCTGCCCTGGACGACATTGTCAGGCAGGCCGATATCTGGCCCGCCGAACACCTCGGCGTCCGGGAAATACCGCTTTCAATGATTGTCGGGACAAAAACGGTCGGGCGGCAGAACGCATTCGCGCGCAACTTTATGCCGCTGATGGATTCCGGAACTGAATTTGCGCAGAAGTGGGCTTCGCTCTTTCGCGCGCAGGAGACAGAAGGCATCCGGGATCCGGTCAGGGTATATGAATTTATGCGGCAGTTTTACGTATTGGAAGGAAATAAGCGTGTCTCCGTACTGAAATACTGCGGCACACCCATGATTGAGGCAGAGATTACAAGGATTCTGCCGCCCCGCGGGACACGGGGTACAGACAGCGATCCGGATACAGAGGCGTATTACGCCTTCCTGGATTTCTACCGCGTCTCCAATATTTATGAAATCGGGTTCTCAAAGGCATCTTCCTATGAAGAATACGCTTCCATGCTCGGAATGGATCTCAGCCGCACATGGCCCGAAGATACTGTGCGCAGTGCATTAAACGGATACCGTCTGTTTTACCGGGCATTTCTCGCGCAGGGAGGCGACAAGCTGGGCAGCAGTCCCAGCGATGCATATCTGACATATCTGCGCTTCTTCAGCCCGGATCAGCTGTCCGCAGGCAGCCTGAAAACAATCAGGAAAAACATCGGGCAGATCTGGAGTGAATTTCTGA
>JAFVEX010000214.1 GCA_017475785.1 Eubacterium sp.
ATACCGCCGCGGCAATTGCCGCGCTGGATGTCCTGGCTTCGCTGTCGTTTGTGGCGGAGCGGAATCAGTATGTCCGTCCGCAGATTAATACAGAGGGTCGCCTGTGCATTACGGACGGCCGTCATCCTGTCGTAGAGCAGATGATTCCGGACGACCTCTTTATTCCCAATGATACGTCTTTGGATAAGTAGGACCAGCGCGTATCGATCATTACGGGACCGAATATGGCCGGTAAATCAACTTATATGAGGCAGGTTGCGCTGATTGTCCTGATGGCGCAGATCGGCTCATTCGTGCCGGCGGCCGCGGCAGATATCGGCATCGCCGACAGAATCTTTACCCGGGTCGGCGCGTCAGATGACCTGGCGAGCGGAAAAAGCACCTTCATGGTGGAAATGAATGAAGTCGCGAACATTCTACGGAACGCGACCTCTGACAGTCTGCTGATCCTGGACGAGATCGGAAGAGGCACCAGCACGTTTGACGGACTGTCAATCGCCTGGGCGGTCGTCGAATATATCGCGGACCGCGCAAACATCGGCGCGCGCACGCTTTTCGCGACGCACTACCATGAGCTGACGGAGCTGGAGGGAAAAATTCCCGGCGTCCAGAATTACTGTATCGCCGTAAAGGAGAAAGGTGATGACATCGTCTTCCTTCGCAAAATCATACGTGGCGGCGCAGACAGAAGCTACGGCATTCAGGTTGCGCGGCTGGCAGGCGTTCCAGACCCGGTTCTCTCGCGCGCAGAGGTGATCTCCGCGCAGCTGCAGGACAGCGATATTACGGAGGCTGCCCGCGCAATCGCTTCGGATCCTGCGGGAACAGCAGAGGCGCAGACAGAAGAAGATAAGCTGCCGCGTCCTGCCAGCAGAGGAACTGGCGCCCAGCTTTCACTCTTTGAAACCGTCGCGCCGGAAACCGGTACGGGCACATCTCCGGAGCCGCAGAAGCGTCTGCAGGGCAGAAAGGCCCGCGCCGAGCAGCGCGTGCTGGATGAACTGAGGGCGGCAGATCTGATGCGCATGACACCGATTGACGCGCTGAATCTGCTGTACAGATTACAAAATGAGGTATAATCCGTGATACAGCTTTTAGAACAGGCAACCATCGACCAGATCGCCGCAGGAGAAGTCGTAGAGCGGCCGGCTTCTGTGGTGAAGGAGCTGCTTGAAAACGCGATCGACGCGGGATCCAGCGCCGTGACTGTCGAAATCCGGGACGGCGGCACCTCTGTGATCCGCGTAACCGATAATGGCGCGGGAATTGAAATGGATCAGGTGCGGCTGGCCTTTACACGGCACGCGACAAGTAAAATCCGGACCGCTGAGGATCTGATCCGCATTGGCTCTCTGGGCTTTCGTGGAGAAGCGCTTTCCAGCATCGCAGCGGTCGCCCGGGTGGAACTCATCACAAAGACACCCGATTCTCTGACCGGCGTGCGCTGCTGTATCGAAGGCGGAGAGGAAACGGAATTTCAGGAAATCGGAGCGCCCGGCGGGACGACCATTCTCGTCCGCAATCTGTTTTACAATACGCCTGCGCGCGCAAAGTTTTTGAAATCTCCGGCCGCAGAGGGAAACCGCGTTGCTGTGATTGTGGAGGAACTGGCGCTGTCCCATCCGGATATTTCCTTCCGGTTTCTGTCGAATGGGCAGAGCAAACTGTTCACCAGCGGAAACGGAAATCTGGAGGAGCTTGTTTATCAGATCTACGGAAGAGATCTCGCCAAAAAGCTCATCCCGGTTGACACAAAAACTGATCTGATGCATATCACAGGGCTAATCGGAAACCCCGAGATCACTCGCGGAAACCGAAACTTTGAGAGTTATTTCATCAATGGCAGATATGTGCGAAGCCCGTTAATCGCGCGCGCGATCGAAGACGGATACCATGGCTTTATCATGCAGCACCGCTATCCGTTTACCCTGCTGTATCTGGAGGTCAATCAGGAACTGGTAGATGTCAATGTGCATCCAACAAAAATGGAGGTGCGCATTCAGAACCAGGAGGCCTTCTACAGACAGCTGACGCTGGCGGTACAAAACGCGCTGATCGCGCGGGAGCGGATCCCGCAGATTTCCTTTGACCAGCCAAAAAAGCCCGCCGCGCAGGCAAAAGAAAAGCACCGCGCTTCGATGCCGGAGCCTTTTGAGCGCGCGCGGCGCGCAGCAGAGGGGCTGCAGAGCCTTTCCGGCCAGGCAATGCGTGAATCGCCGGCTTTCTATGGAACGAATAAATCAGGAGCATCTACACGCACCGGCAGACAGACATTGATGCCGGATCTGCCCGGAAACTCTGCGCAGGCAGAATCCAACTCCCTGGCGCAGCAGCAAACCCACAAAGAATCTATCTTAGGGGCACAGAAACAAACCCACGAAGAGTCTATTTCCGGCACGCAGCAGCATACCCACGAAGAGTCTATCTCTGGTAAGCAGCAGACCCATGAAGAGTCCATCTCTGGCGCGCAGAAACAGATACAGACAGGATCTGAATCCGGGGCGCAGAATCAGGCACAGACAGGATCTGAATCCGGGGCGCAGAATCAGACACAGACAGGATCTGCCTTCAGGGCGCAGAATCCGGCGCGGGCCAGACCGATACAGACAGAACTGTTTCCAGAAAAGCTGCTGGAGAAGTCTGCGCGTCCGCTGCACCGCATCATCGGCCAGCTCTTCGGAACCTACTGGCTTCTGGAGTTTCAGGATGCGCTGTATATTGTTGACCAGCACGCAGCGCATGAAAAGGTGCTTTACGAGCGCCTGATGAAGGCGCACCGCGAGCGGACAATTCACTCACAGCTTCTGTTTCCCGCCCCTGTCGTCACGCTGACCTCATCGGAAGCAGAACTGCTGACGCAGAATCTGGAGAGTTTCTCTGCTCTTGGGTACGAAATCGAAGCATTCGGCGGCAATGATTTCCGGATCACGGCCGTTCCGGAGCAGCTGTACGGGATCCCGGCGGAAAGCCTGTTCTCTGACTTGCTGGACGACCTGACACAGGTGGGGAACGCGGAACCTGAGCGCTTTCTGGAGCGGATTGCCTCCATGTCCTGCCGCGCGGCCGTGAAAGGGAACCACCTGATGGCCGCCGAGGAAGCTGACGCGCTGATTGATGAGCTGCTGCAGCTGGAGAACCCGTATAACTGTCCGCACGGACGTCCGACCATTATATCCATGACACATTATGAACTCGATAAAAAATTCAAGCGAATTATCTGAACAGAGAGCCTGCGTCATTCTGACCGGACCGACTGCCGTCGGAAAGACGGCGCTTTCTGTCCGTCTCGCGAAAGCCATCAACGGCGCTGTCATATCCGCTGACTCCATGCAGATTTACCGGCGCATGAACATCGGCTCCGCCAAAATCACCCCGCAGGAGATGGACGGCGTCCCACACTACCTGATTGACTGTCTGGATCCGGATGAATCCTTTGACGTATACCAGTTTCAGCAGCTTGCCAAAAAGGCCGCCGAGAAAATCCTCCGCGAAGGTCAAATTCCGATCCTCGCAGGCGGGACAGGCTTCTACATTCAGGCTTTTCTGAAGGATATTGATTTTTCGGAATCAGAGGGGGCATCTGCGCGCCGCACGCGCCTGGAGCAGGAGAGCAGGGAACTGGGCGCGGAGGCAATGCACGCGCGGCTGGCCGCGGTCGATCCGGAATCCGCCGCGTCCATTCATCCAAACAACCGGAAACGCGTCATACGCGCGCTGGAGTTTTATTATGAAACGGGCCGCCCGATCTCTGCGCATAATGCAGAGCAGCAGCAGAAAACGCCCGCGTGGAATTACGTCTATTTTGTCCTGACAGACGACCGCGAGACAATCTACAGGCGGATTGAAGCGCGGGTGGACCAGATGATTGCGGACGGACTGGAGGAAGAGGTCCGGAAGCTCTGGCAGTCTGGCCTGACAGAATCACACACCTCCATGAAAGGCCTTGGTTACCGCGAGTGGTTCCCCTACTTTCGCGGAGCGTGCAGCAGAGAAGAAGTGATCCAGAAGATCAAAACAGATACCAGACATTTTGCCAAGCGGCAGCTGACGTGGTTCCGCAGAGAGCCTGACGTCATTTGGACAGACAAGCGGACCTTCGGACATGATGAGGACGCAGTTCTTGCTTTTCTGGTTCAGGAGTGCCGCAGGCGGGGTATCTGTGAATCTTGTTAAGCCTGCCAAAGCTGAACCTGTCGGAGGGGAGAATTGTGCGAACAAAAGAGATCACCATCATAGGGGGCGGCGCTTCCGGACTGATGTCCGCCATCTGGGCTGCCAGAAGCGGCGCGCGCGTCACCGTGCTGGAAGCCAACGAAAAGCCCGGGAAGAAGCTTCTCGCAAGCGGCAACGGAAAATGCAATCTGACCAATCTGGCGCAGTCACCTGACTGTTACCGCGGGTCGGATCCGGCATTCCTGTGGCAGATTATCCGGCAGTTTCCCGCGGAAAAAACCATTGCGTTCTTCACGGGTCTCGGCCTCTATATAAAAAACAGAGACGGGTGGGTATACCCTTACTCGGAGCAGGCGGGCGCTGTATTAAACGCGCTCCTGATGGAGGCGGAGCACCTGAAGGTCAAAATCAAGACCAGGGAATCCGTGGAGTCTGTGCGGCGTGAAGATGGACGCTTTATTACCCGCACCGCCTCCTGGCAGTACGAATCGGACGCGGTCATCCTCGCCTGCGGGAGCCCGGCTTCCGCGGTAAAGGGTTCTTCGGATCTGGCTGTCCGGATTGCAGCTGATCTGGATCTGCCGTTTCTGTCATTTATGCCTGCGCTGGTTCCGCTCCGCATCCGTGAGAACTATTCCGGCAGATGGGGCGGCACTCGCGCGGAAGGCGCCGTCAGGCTTTTCATCAACGGAGAACAGGCCGCGGAGGCGCGCGGAAACATCCAGCTGGCCGGCTATGGCATATCAGGAATCCCGGTATTTCAGATCAGCCGCTTTGCAGTCCGCGCCATCCGCGAACGCGGGGATGACGTCAGGGTTCTGATGGACTTCTTTCCGGACTGTGAAGAAGAAGAACTTCTGGCCAGAATCCGGCAGCAGCGCGCCCGCTGTCCGTATCAGTCGACGCGTCAGCTTCTGGGCGGCATGCTTCCGGAGGCGCTCGTTCCTGTAATCATGGACACCTGTCAGTCCG
>JAFVEX010000215.1 GCA_017475785.1 Eubacterium sp.
GACAACACAGTAAACCTCTTTAATCGGGCGGTGAAAGACGTAGCCCGCAGCAACAACGTTTATAAGCATGTCTGGCTGGTCTTTGACAAGGACGATTTTCCGCCCGAAAACTTTGACCGTACCGCAGAGCTTTGTGCCGCAGAAAGCACAGATGAAACCAGGTATCATCCCATATGGTCCAACCAGTGCATCGAGCTCTGGTTTCTGCTCCATTTCATGTTCCTGCAGGCGGGTCTCCATCGGAATGAATACTGGCCGAAGCTTACCGAAAGCCTAAAGTCAAGAAACCTTGGAACCTATTATAAAAACCGGACGGACATGTTTGATGTCCTCCAGCCTTATATGGATGATGCGATCCGGAACGCAAAGATGCTGGAAGAGATTAACACCGGAAAGATGCCCAGTAGATCCACCCCCTGAACGATGGTTCATCATCTGATTGAAACTCTGAAGCCATACCTGTAATCAAATCAATTCTTCTCAAAGTAAGTCATTAAACTAAACCCATTTTGCTGAAATCAATTTCAATGACATGTGTAAAGCCCGTGAGGATCATACCTCACGGGCCATTATCATTTAATCTTTAGTTTAATAGTCTTTTTCACATTGCTTCCGTCTGTCGCCATCGCTGTGATTTTTACAGTCCTGCCTTTACCTGCTTTCAGTGCTTTCACTTTTCCAGAAGATGAAACGGTCGCCCATTTTGTGTTGGATGAAATCCATGTCAGTTTTTTGTTCGCGCCTTTTGTTGCCTTGACAGATGCTTTCAGCTTCAGCGTTTTTCCGGTTTTAACAGTCTTTTTTGACGTTGAACTGGTCAGGGTAATCTTTTTGACGATTCCCTTCATAACCTTAATTTTGTAAACCGCTTTCACGCCAGAGCCGTCCTGCGCTGCCGCTGCAGTCAATTGATTCTCCAGGCTGGCAAGCATTGTATCTCCGATCAGCTGTTTCTGTTCCTCTGTAAGATTGTCATATGCGTTTCTCGCTGCTGCAACAGCAGCTTCGTCGGTTGTATTATCCAGCGAGGAAAGCTGCTGTACAATCTCACATGTTTTTTGAATCGTCTGCCCGGGATCCTTTTAAAATCGATAGTATTATCCTATGTTTTTACGCTTTCGCACCTGTCAATCCCCGAAAACCCGTCTGTCGAAGTGCCTCATAGAGAACGATCGCAACGGAGTTGGCGAGGTTCAGGGAGCGTATCTCCTGCCCCATCGGAATTCTGATGCAGCGTCCGGGGTTTGCCCTGAGAATATCCTCTGGGATTCCGCCGCTCTCTTTTCCGAACATCAGGAAATCATCCTCCTGAAAATCTGCTTCCGTGTAGCATTTATTCCCTTTTGTCGTCGCGTACCAGATGCGCGCGTCAGGATGACGCTGCAGGAATTCCTCGTAATTGATATAGCGGGTTACATCCAGTTTTTCCCAGTAATCCATGCCAGACCGGCGGATCTGTTTTTCTGTCAGGCGAAATCCCAACGGCTCGATCAGGTGCAGCGCTGTCCCTGTCGCCACGCATGTGCGGCCGATGTTGCCTGTATTTCCCGGAATTTCCGGTTCGTGCAAAATAATATTCATAAGTTGTTTCCTTCCTGCGGCGGATGCATTTCAAATCGTCCATTCCGGTTTCCGTGCTCTCCGATTTCCCTGTTGTCTGATTTCCCTGTTGTCTGATTTCCTGTTGCCTGGTCTTTCTGTTGCCTGGTCTTTCTGTTGCCTGGTCTTTCTGTTGCCTGGTCTTTCTGTTGCCTGGTCTTTCTGTTGCCTGGTTTCGCTGTTGTCCAGCTGCTTTTCATTTCTTTTTTCACGTCTGTGTGCTATCATCAAATGACAGCCAAAAGGCGAGAAAATGCTCCTGCAGCCAATCCCTGTTATTATTGATGAGGTAGAACCATGACGAAGAAACAACGCGCGCTTGAAGTGATTGAGCGCCTGAAAAAAGAGTATCCGGATGCCTCCTGTACCCTCGCTTACGAGGACGCCTGGCAACTTCTGGTCAGTGTGCGTCTCGCGGCGCAGTGCACTGACGCGCGTGTGGATCAGATCACGCCGCTCTTATATGAAAAATTTCCTTCGGTGGCTGCTCTGGCGGCCGCGGATCCGAAGGAAATTGAAGAGATTGTGCGTCCGTGCGGTCTGGGACCGAGCAAGGCCCGGGATATCTCCAGATGCATGCGCGTACTGCATGAGCAGTACGACGACCATGTGCCGACAACTTTTGAAGAATTGCTGGCGCTGCCCGGCGTCGGGCGCAAAAGCGCAAATCTTGTAATGGGCGACGTGTTTGGCAAGCCGGCAATTGTCACGGATACGCATTGCATTCGCCTGTGCAATCTGATTGGACTTGTGGATAATATCAAAGAGCCCGCGAAGGTGGAGCGGGAACTCTGGAAAATCATTCCGCCCGAGGAGGGGAATGACCTGTGCCACCGGTTTGTCTATCACGGCAGAGCTGTCTGCGTCGCGCGCAGGCCGCAGTGCGATGGCTGCTGCCTGCGGGATCTATGCAAACATGGCGCAGCGCGGTGACGGCCGCCTGCGGAACATGCGCAAACATGGCGCGGCGCAGTGGCTGCTGCCTGCGGGATGTATGCAAACATGGCGCGGCGCAGTGACGGCCGCCTGCGGAACATGCGCAAACATGGCGCGGCGCGGTGACGGCTGCCTGCGGAACATGCGCAAACATGGCGCGGCGCAGACAGCTCTGATTACGGAATAACCGGTGCTTCGTATCAGTCTGTCTGGGCGGCCTCTTCTTCAGGTTCTTTTTCAGGTTCTTCCTTTGGCAGACGGCCGTACAGCTTCGTCATATCATGGATCGCGCGGCAGAGCTCCTGTGAGAGCAGGTTCGGCGTGACACGCCACTGCCAGTTCTCGCCCAGTGTACCGGGATTATTCAGCCGCGCCTCGTTCCCTTTTACCAGGAAGTCCTGAATCGGCACGATACAGAGATCTGCCGGCGAGCGGAACGCCTCGCGGATAAAATCCCATGTAAACTGACCGTAATCCGTAAAGATCGAGTTGATATACCGGCGGGCAAAATCACGGTCGTGGTCATTGATAGATTCGATCCAGCCGCGTGTCGTCATGTTGTCATGTGTCCCTGTGTAGACGACGCAGTTCTGGATGTGACGGTGCGTCAGATATTCGCTGGACTCACTTCCGTCAAACGCGAACTGCAGCACCTTCATGCCCGGGAATCCGGAAGCCTTCAGCAGCGCGCGGATGCTGTCGGTCAGGTTTCCGAGGTCTTCCGCGATGATCCGGATATCTCCCATTTCTTTTTTGATAGCCTGGAACAGCGCGATCCCCGGCCCTTTGCGCAGCTTGCCGTTTTCGGCGGTTTCATCCGCAAACGGAATGGCGTAATAGGAATCAAGACCGTTAAAGTGGTCGATGCGGATAACATCATAAAATTCAAGATTTCTGCGGATACGGCTGATCCACCAGCTAAATCCGTCCTTCTTCATGTAATCCCAGTCATAGATCGGATTTCCCCAGCGCTGCCCGGTCGCGGAAAACGCGTCCGGAGGCGTGCCTGCCACATCAACGGGACGGTGATCCGCGCCCATCTGGAACTGCTCCTGATGCGCCCATGCGTCCGCGCTGTCCAGCGCGACATACAGCGGAATGTCTCCGATGATTTTGACTTTCTTTTCCGCGGCATACGCATGCAATGCCTGCCACTGGCGGTTAAACTCGTACTGCTGGAAATAGAAGAACAATATTTCGTCCTGCAGCTCCCCACGAGCCGCTTCGAGCGCTTCCTTCTTCCGGCTTCGCAGATCCGCGTCCCAATTCGTCCAGTCCTGCCCGTCCCGGCTGTTTTTGATCGCGCGGAACAGCGCAAAATCCTTCAGCCAGTATCCGTTTTCCTCTAAAAACGCCTGATATTCCTTCTGGTCCTGCCCGCCCTGTTCTGTAAATCTCTCATACGCGATACGCAAAGCCTTGAACCGGCTGTTGTAAAGCGCTCCGTAATCCACGCGCTCAGGGTTGCTGCCAAAATCAAACTGCGCGCACTCCGCCTCTGTCAACAGACCCTCTTTTGCCAGCGTCTCCAGACAAATAAAATATGGATTGCCGGCAAACGTCGAAAAGGACTGATACGGTGAATCCCCAAACCCGGTCGGGCCAATCGGCAGGATCTGCCAGTAGCTCTGACCGGCGTCGCTCAGAAAATCCACAAACTCATATGCCTCTTTCGAAAGACATCCGATTCCGTATCTGGACGGAGGGGATGATATCGGATATAAAATACCACTCTCCCTCATGTTAATACCTCTTTTCTGCCTGGTGTTGATAAATGGCTGAAAACCGTTCAGCCCGATTGTACAGCTGTCAGCCGAAGGCTTTTCCTTTCGACCATACCCTGCTATTTTACACAACTTCAGCGATTGCCGCAACCTCCGGGGCGCCATTCGGGCTGCCGCAGCCTGGTAATTCATCCACCTGCTGTATACTGTTCTGTGTTATACTAACAAGGAACACACTGGCAGCTTTTTGTAAATACTTTCAACACGTTACATGTGTTGATCTGTCGAGGCAGCTTATGTACTATTGTATCGCAAACCCTTCAGCCCGCTCAGGGAACCGCAGCGATTCTCTTGAAAAACTGCTTAAAATCCTGCGAAAGCAGGGAATTCCCTGCCGCCTGTACTACTCCCAGGGACCGGCGCACGCAAGGCATCTCGCGGAGATCATCTCCTCTTTGCCCCGGACAGCTGAAGACCCCGTCAATCTGATTGTCGCAGGCGGCGACGGAACCTTTAATGAGGTGCTGAACGGAATTAGAAACTATGAAAATCTGCGGCTGGGGCTGCTTCCTGCCGGGTCAGGTAATGATCTTGCGCGCGGGCTCGGCCTTCCCGACGATCCGGATGTTCTCATACGCATGATCGCAGAGGGAAAGGTTCGAAGGCACATTGATCTTGGCGCCCTGCGGTATCACGCGATTTCAGATGTGCGCACTCCCGGCCAGAGTATCACAAAATCTGCATCCCGGAAAGCGTCAAAACCTTCTTCCAGGAAAGCGGAAAAAAATCCCTTCCGGAAAGCAGCAAAACCTTCTTCCCGGAAAGCGGCTGAATCCATGACTGCGCCAAAAGCATCGCACGCTGCCTCCTCCATGGATTGCTTTGATTCTGCGGATCAGATCGCGGCCGGAGGCCTGGAGCACCGCTTCGCAATCAGCGCCGGCATTGGTTTTGACGCGGCTGTCTGCGAAGAAGCACTCTCCTCAAACATCAAGGATTTTTTCAACAAATTCCATCTGGGGAAGCTTTCCTACGGGACAATTGCGCTGCGGCAGATTCTGACAGCCAAAAAAACAGCCTGCGACATCACAATGGACGGAGGCCGTTCACTTCATCTGGATCGTCTGCTGTTCTGCGCGGTGATGAACTGCGCATTTGAGGGCGGCGGGTACCGCTTCGCGCCGGACGCAGACCCCGGCGACGGGGAAATGACGCTGATAGCTGTCGGCGATATCTCGCGCCCGAAGGCAATCCTTTCATTTCCGGCGGCGCACGCCGGTAAGTATTACGATATTAAAGAGGTGCATCATTTCCGTGTCCGAAGCGCGGAAATTCGCACAGAGAATCCGCTCTGGGTGCACACGGACGGAGAAGTTTTTTGCAAATCACGGCATATCTCCGTGACTTGCCTGCCCGGAAAAGCTGCGCTGATTGTGTAAAATGCGTTCACGAGCTGTCGGCCACACCTCTCACAGGATCTGACCAGAGGACAGTTCTCTGTCACACGTCTGACAGGGACGATTCTCTGTCACACAAAAGACCTGACCGGGGGACTGTTCTCTGTCACACGAATCTGACAGGGGACGATTCTTGATCTGACCGGGGGACAGTTCTCTGTCACACAAAATAAGCCTCGATCGCCGCCGCAAACTGCGCATGGCCGCGCTCTGAAAAATGGACACCGTCCGAGGACATCTCGATTCCCCACCGACCGGCGTCGGCAAAAATTGTGCCCGTTTCAGCCGCCAGTTTTTTATAAGCAGCTGTCAGCTTCCTGCTTTCTTCCTGACATTTGAGAAAAAACGCGTCTCCCCTCACGCCGTCGAACAGTATCGGCGGCGCGATCAGCATACGCTCCATTTCGGGAAACCGTGTCTGCAAAAAAGACAGCAGCGCGTCCATTTGACGGACTGCCGGCGCCGCGTCCGGGCGGTATGTGCGCAGAAGATCGTTGGTGCCGAGCATGACCGCAAACCGATCCGGCGCGCCCGAAGGACTTCCTGTCTCAATCAGGGAGCAAAGATATCCCTCCATCTGCGGGAGAGATGGCACGCACCGGCCGTTCTGTCCGCGGGAAATAACTTCCCAGCGGCCTTCCAACGCGCGTCCGAGGCGGTCTGTCCACCGGACAGACGCGGGATATCGGTCGTCGTACGGATCCCGCGGGTCGTAGCCGTAGGTGTTGGAATCTCCGTAAAACAATACGCATTTCATTTTCCTCTCTCTCCTGGGCTTCCTTTTTAATCTGTTTTCATACGTCATCTGACACTATCTCTTTCCATCCTCAGCACAGAATTCTCATATTTCCACTGCATATCCGCGCGCATCTTTGCGAATTGATGATAGTAAACGCAAATACCATGTGCATTTACTATAATTCAAACTTCTCCAGTCTCGATCGCCGCAAGCGCGTCATGCAGCGTCGGGTAGATTCCCGCGCACAGCAGACGAATCTCCTCTGTCGGCTGCACCAGATCCGGCACCATGATGGTTGCGCAGCCTGCATCCGCGCCGGCGCGAACGCCGTTCAGGCTGTCTTCAAAAACATAGCATTCGGACGGTTCCAGCCCCAGCCGGCGCGCCGCTTCCTGAAAGATATCCGGCGCCGGCTTTCCGCGGGGAACATCGTATCCGCTCAGTACAACATCAAAATATTTTTCCACATCTGTCAAAACCAGATGATGCCGGATGACCTCCGGATAACTGCTGCTCGCGACCGCGATTCTCACGCCACGATCATGAAGGGTCGTCAATATTTCACGCAGCCCGGGCTTCTCAGGAACCACTTTCTCCAAACTCTCATTTGTGCGGTCTAAACAGGTATGAATGAACCGCTCCGCATCGATTCCCGGGTAGAATGAACGCACGATTTCCCGCATGTCTTCGCCGCTTGTGCCCGCGACGGCCAGATGAAATGCCGGATCCGGCTCATAGCCGAACTCATATGTGATCTTCGTCCACATCTCCTGATAAACACGTTCTGTATCGAACAGAACTCCATCCATATCAAAAATCGCGCCCTTCTTCATCCTGCTCCCCTCTTTCTGTATATGACGTTTTACTCGTCAAAAGTCCGGCTGTTCCTCTGAACAAAGTCAGAACTATTCTGATCATACCATCGCGCGGCAGCTCTTTCAATTTTTTTCGGATTAATGAATTCGTTTCTCCCTCTTCCCGTCAATATTCACTGGAGATTAAATCGAACAAAGGTGTCGCCTGGTCTGGATGGAGCGCAAAGAAAAAAATTGGGTGATCGAAAAAGGGCAGCCGCATGAAGCATTCTTCGTGTGACTGCCCTTTTCTACGATATAATTCAACAGCTCCGATCACGCCAATTTAATAGTTCTCTGCGTGTACTTCGAAATACGCCTGCGGATGATTGCAGACCGGACAGACATCCGGTGCTTCTGTGCCGACCATGATGTGGCCGCAGTTTCTGCACTCCCAGACCTTGACTTCACTCTTTTTGAAGACTTCCTGCATCTCCACATTTTTCAGCAGCGCGCGATAGCGCTCTTCATGGTGCTTTTCGATTGCGGCCACGCCGCGGAATTTTTCAGCGAGTTCTGTAAAGCCTTCTTCCTCTGCGGTTCTGGCAAAGCCCTCGTACATGTCGGTCCATTCATAGTTCTCGCCATCTGCGGCTGCCTCCAGATTTTCTGCGGTCGTGCCGATTCCGTACAGCTCCTTATACCACATTTTGGCGTGTTCCTTCTCGTTCTCGGCAGTCTTCAGAAACAGCGCAGCGATCTGCTCGAACCCGTCTTTTTTGGCTTTTGACGCAAAGTACGTATATTTGTTTCTTGCCTCGGATTCTCCCGCAAATGCCGCCGCGAGATTCTTCTCTGTCTGTGTACCTGCGTATGGATTCTTTTTCGTATCTGACATAAAATACTCCTTTCCTGCTTCGGTGAACATCAATTGTTTACTGGCAGCTTATACACGTATCATACTCTAAATGCCTTGAAAAAGGCAACTGCTTTAGAAGGATTGAACGCTTCGGAAAAAAATCCCGGGGCAGCCCGCCCCGGGATTTCAGATTTCATTTTTGGAAGCCTGGATTGATCAGCACTTCCTTAGACCGCATAATGCCAGATTAGTCGATGACGGAAGCAACACGGCCTGATCCGACAGTACGTCCGCCCTCACGGATAGCGAAGGTAAGACCCTGCTCCATAGCGACCGGATGAATCAGCTCGATGGTCATCTCTACGTTATCGCCAGGCATGCACATCTCTGTGCCTTCCGGAAGAGTGATAACGCCGGTAACGTCTGTTGTTCTGAAGTAGAACTGCGGACGATAGTTGTTGAAGAACGGTGTGTGACGGCCGCCCTCATCCTTTGTCAGGACGTAAACCTGTGCTGTGAACTTGGTGTGGCAGGTAACAGAACCCGGCTTTGCGACGACCTGGCCCTTCTGGATACCGGTACGCTCAATACCACGAAGCAGGACACCTACGTTATCACCAGCCATAGCCTCGTCAAGAAGCTTATGGAACATCTCGATACCTGTAGCAACTGAAGATCTCTTCTCTTCGCTGATACCAAGGATCTCAACCGGGTCATTCAGATGAAGTGTTCCACGCTCAACACGGCCGGTAGCAACGGTACCACGACCGGAAATTGTGAAGACATCCTCTACCGGCATCAGGAACGGCTTATCAGAGTCACGCTCCGGAGTCGGAATGTACTCATCAACAGCATCCATGAGCTCCATAATCTTGTCAGCCCACTCGCAGTTCGGATCTTCGAGAGCCATAAGAGCAGAACCCTGGATAACCGGAATGTCATCTCCCGGGAAGCCATACTCGGAGAGTTTCTCACGAACTTCCATCTCGACGAGCTCGATCAGCTCTTCATCATCAACCATGTCGCACTTGTTCAGGAATACAACGATGTACGGAACACCGACCTGACGAGCAAGAAGGATATGCTCAGCTGTCTGTGCCATAACGCCGTCTGTAGCAGCAACAACGAGGATAGCGCCGTC
>JAFVEX010000216.1 GCA_017475785.1 Eubacterium sp.
GGCCGCATATCTCCTTCATCTTCCCCCTGCATCATGCAGGAGCCGCCAAACGGAAGCAGCTTCAGGCAGTAGAGCGTCTCCTTCCCCTGAAAAGAAAGCAGTCTGGGACCCATGCCCAGCGAAAACTCTTCTACCACAATATGATTTGCTTTTGCAAGCAAAAAGTGCCCCAATTCATGGAACAGAATCACGACACTTAATAAAATCAACGCGATGATAATCTTCATACAGTATCAACCCACCTGCCGCGTATATACGCCCGCACTGCCTTCTCTGTCTCCAGAATTTCTTCCAGGCCAGGATCGGCTGCAGCCGTGTGCCTTGCCATGGATTCTTCAATAATCTCATAAATATCGAGGAATCGGATTTTGTCGGCAAGAAACAGCGCGACAGCTTCTTCATTCGCGGCGTTAAAAACAGTTGGCATCGTTCCGCCGGTTCTGGAGGCCTGTACCGCAAGCGGCAGACCCCGGAATGTATCCGTATCCGGCTTCTCAAATGTTATTTCCCGCAATGTCTGGAAATCCAGGCGCGCGCCCGGCAGAAATCTTCGTTCCGGGTAAAACAGCGCGTACTGGATCGGCAGCCGCATATCCGGCGTGCCCATCTGTGCCATGACAGCGCCGTCCGCAAATTCCACCATGGAGTGAATGATGCTTTTGGGCTGTACCACAACCTCAATCTGCTCCAGTGGAATATCGAACAGCCATCTGGCTTCCATCACTTCCAGACCTTTATTGACCAGCGTAGCCGAGTCAATCGTGATTTTTGCGCCCATATTCCAGTTCGGATGCTTTAGCGCGTCAGCCTTTGTGACATGCCGCAGATCCTCTGTGCCCCTGCCGCGGAACGGTCCGCCGGAAGCTGTGATAAGAAGTCTGGAAACCGCCTCGTGCCCATTTCCTCTCATGCACTGAAAAATCGCGGAATGCTCACTGTCTACAGGCAGAATCTGCACGCCATGCTGCTCCGCGAGGGGCATGATCAGATGTCCTGCCGTAACAAGTGTCTCCTTGTTCGCAAGCGCGATATCTTTACCTGCTTCGATCGCCGCCACTGTCGGGCGGATTCCGATCATTCCGACAATCGCAGTCACCAGAATCTCTGCTTCCTGCATGGTGGCCAGCTCAATCAGTCCGTCCATGCCGGAAACAACCTTGCAGGCTGTGTCTGCGACACGCGTCTTCAGCTCCTGCGCCGCGTCCGCTTCATAAACGGCAGCCAGCTTTGGAGAAAACGCGCGGATCTGCTCTTCCAGAATGTCCAGATGATGCCCGCCTGCGCCGATGCCTACAATTTCGATTCCCTCATTACGGAGCGCGACGTCGATGGTCTGCAGGCCGATCGATCCGGTCGATCCGAGAATTGCTATTTTTTTCATTTGAACAGCTTCTTCCGTTATAACAGCCATTTGTGTCCATTCTGTGGTCTGATCAGGCAATCAGGATCGCGGACAAAAAGTAAATAACCGGCGCGGTAAAAATGACACTGTCAAACCGGTCAAGCACGCCGCCGTGTCCTGGTATCAGTTTCCCGTAATCCTTGATTCCGACATTCCGCTTGATGGCGGAGGCGGCCAGATCTCCGACCATGGAAATCAGCGCGCCGACGCCGCAGATTGTTCCGTACGCAAGCACAGGCCCTTTCGTTGCCACTGCGTAAATAATGCCCAGCACAATCGCGCCGATTACACCGCCGACGGCTCCCTCAACTGATTTTTTAGGGCTCAGCTCCGGCGCCATCTTCCGTTTCCCGAACAGCATGCCGACGCAGTAAGCGCAGGTATCACATCCCCAGGAGCAGAGAAAAATCAGCCATACATGAAACTTTCCGCCCGGCAGCATTCTTGTCTGGTAAATAAATGAAAGCATGACGCCTACGTAAACCAGTGCAAAAAAGCAGGCCATGACCTGTTCTGACCGGTATGCAGGCCACGCAAACACAAACACACACATCAGGATCATCAGCGCGGCAATCACGGCCAGAAGTTCATAAGATGGTGAGTCCAGAAGCAGCGCGGCGTAAAACAGCAGCACTCCCGCGTATCCCGCGATCTCGAGCTTTCCGAACTGAAACATCCCTGTTCTGTCCTGCTCTCCCCGCACTTTGCAGGCTCTGTACAGCTCAAACACGCCGATCAGAGACAGTGCAAGCACCGTAATATACAGCAGGACGCCTCCTTTAATAATCGTCAGAAGTGCCAGCAGGACAAGGATGATTCCGCTGATCAGTCTCGTAAAAAACATGCGTGACTCCATTTCGCCGGAGTGGATTATTTTGCGTCGCCGAAGCGCCGCTCCCGGCCGTTGT
The DNA here is from genome assembly GCA_017475785.1 of Eubacterium sp. The sequence goes on from JAFVEX010000216.1 coordinate 2,311, forward strand.
AATAATCGATCGCCTTCTGCAGCTCCGCCTCATTAAAGGCAGGCCACGCGACATCCGTAAAATAATACTCCGTATATGCCATCTGCCAGAGCAGAAAATTGGAGATTCTCTGCTCGCCGCCGGTGCGGATCAGAAGATCCGGATCCGGAATTCCCGCCGTATCCAGGTAAGATTCCAGAATGTCCTCCCCCAGCTTTCCCCCGGCGAGCGCGTCATCGAGCAGACCGGCTTTCGCGTCTGCCGCGAGCCTGGTCATGGCGCGGGCGATCTCATCCCGCCCTCCGTAATTCAGGGCGATCTGGAAATCCATTTTATCATAATCCCGCGTCACAGCTTCCAGCGCGGCGATCCGCTCCTGAAGATCCTCCGGAAGTCCGGTCTTATCTCCGATGATCCGGACGCGCATATGACGCTTATGCGCGCTTTTTTCAATTCGCTTCAGATATTTGCGAAACAAATTCATCAGCGTGCGAACCTCGTCTTCCGCCCGTTTCCAGTTTTCTGTGGAAAAGGCATAGACGGTAAGGTACCGCACGCCCAGATCCGCGATGTGGTTGCACATCCGCTCCAGCGTATCGGTACCTACAATATGCCCATAGCTGCGCGGCATGCCGCGGCGTTTCGCCCAGCGTCCGTTGCCGTCCAGTATGATCGCAATATGATTTGGAAGCTTCTCCATCAGACTGTCATGACCTCTTTTGTCTTTACGTCAATCGCTTCGTCTACCTTTTTGATAAACGAATCTGTCAGCTTCTGTGTCTCATTCTCAAGATCCTTGATTTCATCTTCAGAAACTTCGCTGGCCTTTTTCATCTTTTTAAAATTATCCATCGCGTCGCGGCGGATATTTCTGATCGCGACTTTGGCGTCCTCGCCTTTTTTCTTGACATCCTTCGCGATTTCTTTTCTGCGCTCCTCGGTCAGCTCCGGGAATATCAGACGGATGACTTTTCCGTCATTATTCGGATTGATGCCCAAATTGGATGTCTGGATCGCCTTTGTGATATCCTTGATCAGATTCGGCTCCCACGGCTGAATCTGGATCATGCGCGCTTCCGGAACCGTCACGTTCGCCACCTGCTGAAGCGGCGTGGGCGTGCCGTAATAATTCACGGTGATCTTGTCCAGCAGATGCGGATTTGCGCGTCCCGCGCGGATTCCAGCCAGCTCACTGGCGAGATTCGAAATCGTCTTGTTCATCTTTGTCTCGTAACCCTCAATACGTGCATCCATGATATGATCCCTCCTGTTTTTTTGATAGCAAAAGATTCACTCGCAAAAGTATCAAATTGACTGCCGGCTGTTACACCGTCACCCGCGTCCCCTGAACGCTGCCGCGCGCCGCGTTGATAATGCTGTCCTTGTCGTTCAGGCCAAATACCAGCATCGGCATGCGGTTCTCCAGCGCCAGAATCGACGCAGTCATATCTACTACCTTCAATTGTTTTTCCACTACTTCTTCGATGGACACCTCATCATAGCGCTTTGCCGCGGGATTTGTCTTCGGATCGTCATCGTAGACACCGTCTATCGCCTTGGCGAGCAGAATCGTGTCTGCCTCGATTTCAATCGCGCGGAGCACAGTCGCGGTATCCGTCGAAAAATACGGATGGCCTGTCCCGCCGGCAAAAAACAGCACCTTTCCCTGCGAAAAGCACCGGTTGCACCGGTCTTTTGAAAACGCTTTGGTCATACCGGTGATCTCCATCGGCGTCATGATGCTCGTGTCCATTCCCTGCGAGCGGAAAATCTCAGACGTGTAAATGCAGTTCATGACTGTCGCCAGCATGCCGATCTGATCCGCTTTTGTCCGGTCAATGGTATTGCTGGAACGCCCCCTCCAAAAATTACCGCCGCCGATGACAACCGCCACCTGGATTCCATCTTCTGTCAGCTGCTTCACCTGACGGGCGACTTCCGTCACGACCGACTCGTCAAACCCTGTCCCCTTCTCGCCGGCGAGCGCCTCGCCGCTTAACTTCAGCAAAACCCGCTTCATATTTTCCTCCTGTTACATCTGCGCGTCGACAAAGATCCGGTATATCGCCTTGATAGCTGCCTCAAAATCCCTTTTTTCGACGCCGATAATGATATTCAGCTCCGAGGAACCCTGATCGATCATTTTGACATTTACATGCGCGTGCGCAAGCGCGGAAAAAATCCTTCCGGCCGTGCCGCGCAGGCGCTTCATTCCGCGGCCGACGACCGCGATCAGCGCAAGATCCGATTCCAGTTCAATCAGATCCGGCTGAACTGCACGGTGAAGTCCGGCAATGATCGACTGCTCCTTCGGCACAAAATCATGTTCGTTTACGTAAACAGAGAAGGTGTCGATACCGGACGGCGTGTGCTCAAATGTCAGTCCCGCGTCTTCAAAGACCTGAAGAACCTTGCGGCCAAACCCGACTTCTGCATTCATCATGGCTTTCTCGATGGTAACCGACACAAACCCCTTCTTGCCGCCAATGCCGGTGATCGTGTATTTGGGCTTGTTGCAGGTGCCCTCGACGATCATCGTTCCGGGATCATCCGGCTGATTTGTGTTGCGGACATTGATCGGAATGCCTTCCCGGCGCAGCGGGAACACCGCGTCCTCATGCAGCACGGATGCTCCCATGTAGGACAGCTCGCGCATCTCCCGGTACGTGATCGTCGAGATCGGAACCGGATTTTTGATGACGTGCGGGTCTGCCATCAGGAAGCCCGAGACATCTGTCCAGTTTTCATACAGATCCGCGTGAACAGCCTTGGCAACCAGCGATCCGGTGATATCCGAGCCGCCTCGCGAAAAGGTCTGGATACTGCCGTCAGGCCTTGCTCCGTAAAAGCCCGGAACCACCGCGCGCTCTTCATCCCGCAGCCGCGCGCCCAGCTTCTTGTCCGTCGCGATTCCGTCAAAATCACCTTCTTCTGAAAAACAGATGACCTCTGCAGCGTCCACAAACGGAATTCCAAGGTACGCCGCCATGACGATTCCATTCAGGTACTCACCGCGGGATGCGGCGTAATCCTCCCCGGCACCTTCCCGGAATTTTTCTTCCAGAATTCTAAACTCTTCCTCCAGTGATATCTCCAGTTCCAAACCGTCAATGATCTCCTGGTACCGCTCTTTGATATTTTTCAGTGTTTTCTCATATCTGGATCCATCCTGCACCTGCCGGTAACAGTCGTACAGCATGTCCGTGACCTTTACGTCGCCCCCGAAGCGCTTTCCCGGCGCAGACGGCACGACGTACCGGCGGTCTTCGTCCGCGCGGATGATCTCTCCAACCTTCATGAACTGCTCACTGCTGGCAAGGGAACTTCCGCCGAACTTTACTACTTTTTTCATGGTTCCTGTCTCCTGGTCCTTTACATTTCTTCTGAAACTGCTCTTGCGCAGTTCCTATCTATCATATCTGGTATGTTTTTTCTTTGCAAGCCTTCTGCGGCCCTTTTTCAGATAAACATATTTAATGTACCGGAATGTATCGTCCTCACCCCGGTCTCTTAACATCGCGAGAAGATATCCCAGATCCCGCTTGACATTTTTGTGAACAAACCACAGATTTTCCCTGCTCTTCTGGAAATATTCGTACGGCTTTCCTCTGTCGTAATCGCTGCCCAGATAGACTTTGCAGGCAGCGATACGGTCCATCACCATTTCCGCGATATACTTCCGCGGCATGGGCATTCCGCCGAGACCGTTTTTTGAATTCAGATCATAATCGATCCAGTACTCGAAATGATGCCTGTTTCGCCCCTTGTGATGCAGCCACGACAGCGAGACGCCTGTGTCCTCGCGCTCCGCGTTATTCGGGCTTCGGTTGCCCTGCCAGTACCTGCACCCCTTTGAAAACTCCGTCCAGGAATACTTGGAAAGATCGTGTGTCAGCCCCTGCCAGTAAAGCCCTGCCTTAAAGCAGTGCTTCATGACCAGAATGCGATGTTTGGTAATTGTCAGGAAATGCTGCCTGATATACATATGCGAGCCCTCAATTCTGCCCGGCGGCGCTCTCTTTACAGGAAACCAGAACCATGACAGACCGCGCGGGAACTGTCACAAACTTGCCGTCCGGCATCCCGGGATGATCAGCCCAGTTTTCCGGGTGGAAGCTGTCGGTCTCAGCCGTCGAGACAGCTGCCTTCCAGCGCAGTCCTTCAGGCAGATCAGGGAGCGCGAACATCTGCCCCTGCCAGTACATATTGTAGGCCAGGTACAGGAACTCGCCAGCCTCTGTTCCTTTGCTCTCCGCGTATGTGCCACAGTACATCAGCGCAAACGCGCTGCGCATCTCCTGGTCATCAATATGCCACGCCATGTTTCCGTGGTAAGACAGATCCGGATAGCCGCACGCGCGGTAGTCCACCATCCGCATCGGAAGGTGCTGCCGCAGAATCGGGTGCCGCATGCGGAACGCGACTGCGTCCGCAACGAAGCTGCGCAGCTCTCGCGCCGCCTTCGTCTTTTTCCAGTTCAGCCATCCGACCGGATTGTTCTGGCACCAGGCATTGTTATTCCCATTCTGGCTGTTGCAGAACTCATCTCCGCCGTAAATCACCGGTGTACCCTGAGACGTCAGCAGCATCAGAAACGCATTGCGCAGCTGCTGCGCGCGCAGGCGGTTGACCGCGCGCTTTCCGGTCGGCCCCTCCGTGCCGCAGTTCCAGGAAATATTGTCCGCGATACCGTCCTGATTGTTTTCTCCGTTCAGATCGTTGTGCTTCTCGTTGTAAGATACCATGTCGTACATCGTCATGCCGTCATGATCCGCGAAGAAATGAAGACATGCCAGACGCTCGCGGTTGCAGGTCAGGAAGTAACGCGCGCCGCCAGACGCGCCCAAATCCCCTTTCAGGAACCGCCGCATCCCGTACTGATACTCCTGATTCCACTCCGCCAGATTGTGAATCAGCGGTTTTCCTCCCTGATAAATCCGGTTTTCATCATAATTTACATAGAAAATCTTCGTCCAGGAAAGAAGCGGATCACTTTCCACCGCGTGAATCCAGTCGCCGTATCCGACCAGATGAAATCCGTCCAGATTAAAAACCAGACGCCAGTAGTGGAGAATATTGACGACCTTCCATCCAGGCACTGTGCTGTCGAAATAAAACTCCGGAATACACTCGATGCCATTGTCATGCAGCGCGTCTACCAGCATGCCGAATTCTCGGATCGGATCGTCCGTCGCGCAGTACGCGCCCCGGGGCGCGTAATAATATCCGTCGGCATAGCCCCAGTAGTTCTTCCGTTCTTCCGCAGCCTGCTGGTTCAGCACAGAATAAACCGCTTCTGATTCAGGCATCCCCTGTATCTGCGGCAGCTGTTTACGGCGCGGGACCTCATAAAATTCATAAACCGGCATCAACACCAGCGAAGTCACGCCGAGTTTTTTCAGATAGGGAATCTTTTCCCGCACGCCGGTAAACGTACCCGGATGGCGCACGCCGGAGCCCGTGTCAGCGGTGAATCCCCTGACGTGAATCTTATAACAGATCATATCCCGGTAAAGAATCTCCAGAGGGGCGGTTTCCACCCGGTAATCCGAATCAATCTGACACCGCACCAGCTCTCTCCCGTCCGCGTCCGGATAACGTTTCAGCACCCTTGCAAACGGATCGGGCTGCTCCTCTCCGTCAATCCGGTATGTATATTCAAATTGCAGATCTCCCGGGAGCGAAATGTGTACGGCATCAACCAGCCCGGTCTTGTTCTGATCCAGCATCTCAACGATCTGGAACGGTTCTGCAGCGCCAGGATGATACAGCAGCACCTCGACCTTCTCATCTCCCCTGACGTTCAGGGAAAAATTTACGCCGCGCCGGTTTCTGGATACACCCATCTGCAGGGGGGTGCCACGCTTCACAGGATATGTTTCTGTTTTCATCATTATGCTTTCCTCCGAAGATAATCAGGCGATTTTGATTTATGTCAATGAAGTGAAAATGATTTTTGCAGCACCTTAGAAGGGCACTCCGGCATGGCGCCGGCGTTCTTCAGCGTAGCTCCAGTTCCACAGGACAGTGATCTGATCCCATGATCTCTGTGTGAATCTTCGCGTCTGCGATACGTTCCTTCAGGTCGTTCGAGACGAGGAAGTAATCGATGCGCCATCCCGCGTTCTTCTCCCGCGCGCGGAACCGGTAGGACCACCAGGAATACTCCACTTTCTCCGGGTAGAGGTACCTGTAGGAATCCGTAAAGCCCGCGTCAAGAAGCTCTGTGAGCTTTGCGCGCTCCTCGTCCGTAAAGCCTGCGTTGCGGCGGTTCGTCTTTGGATTTTTCAGGTCGATCTCCTCATGCGCGACGTTCATGTCTCCGCAGACAATTACGCCCTTCTTCTGGTTCAGACCCGTCAGATACGCGCGGAACGCGTCCTCCCACTCCATCCGGTAATCCAGCCGCTTCAGCTGATCCTGGGAATTTGGTGTGTACACCGTCACAAAGAAATAATCCGGAAATTCCAGTGTAATCACGCGGCCTTCGTGATCGTGAACGTCCACCCCGATCCCGTTTGTAACAGAGAGCGGCTCCGTTCTGGAAAACACCGCGGTTCCGGAATATCCCTTCTTTTCTGCATAATTCCAATATTGAAGGTATCCGGCCGTCTCCAGATCTATCTGGCCAGCCTGGAGTTTCGTCTCCTGCAGACAGAACACCTCTGCGTCCGATGCAGCGAAATAATCAGAAAACCCCTTATTTACACAGGCTCTGAGGCCATTTACATTCCAGGAAATAAAGCGCATAACCACCTCCGGTTATTGATTGCCCGTAAATAAACGATACCATTTCTATGTTAGCACAAATGCGCTCACTTTGCATTGGTTTTTACGCATTGAAACCAATTCAGGCCAGGATCCGCAGGCCCGTGAACCGGGATACCACACGCCCGGCACCACGCAAGCCACCGGCAAATTTCTTCCGTCATCCGCTCCCCCGGATAAATCAGCGGAATCCCCGGCGGATACGGAGCCGCCATCTCTCCCGCCACACGGCCTGCAGCCTCCTCGAGCAGGACTGGCTCCTGTGGCGCGAAAAACGCGTCGCGCGGGCGCATAACGGCCTCCGGCACATCTGCTTCGGTATAGCACAAATCTTCCGCAAAAACATGCCTGCCGGGTGAACTTGCAGACTTCTGCGCGATTTCGCGCGCCGCTTCGCACAGCCTGCGGATCTCCTGCTCCGTGTTCGCGTGCGTCACTACCGCAACAACATAATCCTCATCCGCCATTTCGGTCGTGATATGCCGCCGGAACAGCTCCTCCTGCAGCTGATGGCCGGAAATGCCCCTGCTCTTCGCAGAAAAAACGACCCGGCACGGATCAAATCCAGGGAGTGTTTCCGCAGGATCCCCGTCTGTGCCGCAGTGATACACGTCTATGCCCGGAACAGACAGCAGGGACTTCCTGAGCGCATGCGCAAGGTTCAACGCGCGTGCCATCAGATTTCGTCCATCTGCAGCCATAAGGTGCCGCGTGCCGTCCAGCGAAGCCATCAGCGGATAAGAGGGACTTGTGCTCTGTACAAGCTTCAGACAGGCATCAACCCGGCTTTCGCTGATCAAATTTCCAGACAAGTGCAGCATGGCGCTTTGTGTGAGGCTGCCCTGTGTTTTATGTGTGCTTTGTGCGACCAGATCAGCCCCTGCCGCAACTGCTCCCTCCGGAAAGTCCTCGTGGAAATAGAAATGCGCGCCGTGGGCCTCGTCCACCAGAAGCGGGACGTGATATGAATGCGCAGCCTCCGCGGCAGCCGTAATATCCGAGCAGCTGCCGTAATAAGTAGGACTGACAAGAAAAACAGCCCGGATATCCGGATCTGAAGCCAGCTTCTTCCGGATCACCTCCGGAGAAACTGCGCCATACAGACCGGTTTCCCGCTCCTTTTCAGGCAGATACCACACGGGACCGGCACCGCTGAGAACCAGCCCCATCAGGACTGATTTATGCGCGTTCCGGGGCACAAGAATTTTTTCTCCCGGTCCTGCCGCCGCCAGAATCATTGCCTCATTTGCACAGGTGGTCCCATTCACCAGAAACCAGCAGGCATCCGATCCATAGAGCTCTGCCGCCAGCATCTGCGCCTCCCGGATCACACCCCGGGGCAGATGCAGATCATCCAGGCCATCTGTCTCTGTGCGGTCCGCCTCAAACACGTTCCCGCCCAGAAGCCGCTCCAGGCGTGGATCCACGCCGCGGCTCCCACGATGACCCGGAATATTAAAATACCCTCTGTTTTCTTCTGCGAATACCCGCAGGGCTTCAATAATTGGCGTTTTTTTCTGATCCATCTGTCTTTTCCTGTCCTGGAGGCTGTTCTATGACAGAAAACACTCTAAAACAGAGTGCTTTCTGTCATAGAATACAACAGGCGGCCGTCATTCCAGCCGCCTGTCAAAAAATGTTTGTTTAAATCGTTACTTCCCGGATCCAGCCCTCCGGCGCCTCAATCGTACCGTTCTGGATGCCGGTCAATGTGTCATACAGCTCCTTCGTGATCGGTCCCGGCTCTTCCATTCCGTTCGGGAAGCAAATATCCCTGCCGTGATCATGAATGCGGCCGACCGGTGAAATAACCGCCGCGGTTCCGCACAGTCCGCACTCGACGAAGTCCGGAACTTCCTCAAACAGAACCTCTCTCTGTGTGACCTTCAGATGCAGATAATGCTCTGCCACATACATAATCGAGCGGCGTGTGATGGACGGAAGAATCGAGTCGGAAAGCGGTGTAACGAGCTCGCCGTCCTTTGTGATAAAGATGACATTCGCTCCGCCGGTCTCCTCCACCTTCGTCCTGGTTGCGGGATCAAGATACAGGTTCTCCGCATATCCTTCCCTGTGCGCTTCCATAACCGGGTGCAGGCTCATCGCATAGTTCAGGCCGGCCTTGATGTTGCCGGTTCCGCGCGGTGCGGCACGGTCAAAATCCGGAATCCGCAGAGCAACCGGTGTCGCGCCGCCCTTAAAATACGGGCCGACAGGCGTCACGAAGGTGCGGAACTGATATTCGTCAGCCGGCTTTACACCGATTACCGCGTTGCTTCCGAACATAAACGGACGAATATACAGCGTCGCGCCTGAGCCATAAGGCGGAATCCAGTCCGCGTTCGCGCGGACTACCTGATCCATCGCGTCCAGAAAACGCTCTACCGGGAAGGGCGGCATCTCCAGACGTTTTGCCGTCTCATACATGCGCTCAGCGTTCAGATCCGGCCGGAACATGACGATTCTGCCGTCTTCCCATCTGTATGCCTTCAGTCCCTCAAAGCAGGACTGGTTGTACTGCAGAACACACGCACTCTCGCTCATCGTGATGTTCGCGTCCTCCACCAGCGCTCCCTCATCCCACTGTCCGTCTTTATAATCTGAGACATAGCGATAATCTGTCGCTATATATGCAAATCCGAGATTGCCCCAGTCAATATTTTTTACACTCATAATAAAGTCCCTTTCCATATGTTTCCGGTATGGCTGTTTGAAATTCTACATGCGAAATTATACACCCAATGCAAGATCATTCCAACCACTTGTTGCAAAAAAAGATGTAAAAATATACACTGAATTCCAGATGAATCATTACTGCCATATCAATTTCATTCCGCTGTATATGATAAATGCATAAACCTTCCGGACACCCGTCGCGCCAGCGCATTCAGGGGTTTTCCGGACCATGCAGAAACAGGGAGAACACCAATGAACTTTCAGGAAGCTTATTATCAGAATCCTTACCAGACGAAATTCGAATCGGTCGTCACTGCCTGCCGGGAGACGGAGCAGGGCTTCTGGGTCACGCTCCGTGAGACGCTTTTTTATCCGGAGGGAGGCGGACAGCCATCCGACCGCGGCACACTCACATCCTTTTTCGGGACACTCCCGGTTCTGGATGTACAGGATTCTGCCGCCGGTCCGGAGCACCTGATGGAAGTCTCTTTTGATCCGGGCACCCGCGTCTGCGGAAGAATCGACTGGCCACACCGCTATCATCTTATGCAGAACCACACCGGCGAGCATATCATTTCCGGGCTGGTTCATCAAACATACGGCTACGAAAATGTAGGCTTTCATATGAGCGACGTCATCACGCTTGACCTCTCCGGGCCGCTCACCTGGGAACAGGCCGGGGAAATTGAGCGTCAGGCAAATCAGGTCATTTACAAAAATCTCCCCGTCGAAGAACTGTATCCAACGGGGGAGGATCTGGATAAAATCGCGTACCGCAGCAAAAAAGAGCTGGATGGCGATGTGCGGATTATTCATATTGATGAAACGGACGACTGCGCCTGCTGCGGGCTTCATGTCAGGCGCACCGGCGAAATCGGTGTTATCAAGCTGCTGTCCTTGATGAATCACCGCGGCGGCGTGCGCATCACCATGCTCTCCGGCTGGCAGGCGTTTCTTGACTATGCGCAAAAATCTTCTGCTGTCACCGCAATCGGGCAGCTGCTCTCCGTAAAGCCGGAGGAGACAGAAGATGCCGTCCGACGGCTTCTGGAGGACTCCCTGCAGAAAGACCGCAGGATTGCCTTCTGTAACCAGCGGTATTTTCAGGCAAAGGCAGACAGCTTTACCAAAACAGAAGATCTGATTCTCTGCTTCGAAGAACAGATGAACCAGATCGAGCTGCGGAAATTCTGCGACCTGCTGGTGAAATCCGGCAAAGGCCGCGTATGTGCCGTTCTCTCAGAAACAGAGCCGGACTCCTGGCAGTACTGTATCGGCAGCACCACTGTCGACCTGCGTGCCGCCGCAAAACAGCTGAACGAGCAGCTGAACGGCCGCGGCGGAGGAAAACCCATTATGATTCAGGGGACATTCCACGCATCCGCTCCGCAGATCGAGTCCGCGCTGCGCGCTCTTTGTACCTTTTCGTAAACAGATATGATAAAGCTTCCGGCGTTACAATACTTTCTTTAGCCAGAAGCAGTTTCAATTGGAGATTGCTTCCTTCATCGATTTCACATAGTCCGCCAGCTCAGGCGCCGCGTCCGCGCCTCGCTGTGCCACAATTTTCACGATCGCGCTGCCCACGATCACACCGTCAGCAATTTCTGCCATCTCCGCGGCCTGCTCCGGCGTGTTGATCCCAAATCCGATCGCGGCAGGAATATCACTGACCTCCCTGATCGCCCGGATCATCGCTCCGAGATCCGCCGTGAACTCGCTGCGCACGCCGGTGACGCCCATAGAAGAAACAACATACAGAAATCCCTTCGCCTCCCTGGCGATCGCCTGGATCCGCTCCTCCGACGTCGGCGCAATCATCGAGATCAGGTCGACACCGTGGGAAGCGGCGGCTTTCTCTACGTCACTTTTCTCTTCAAACGGAAGATCCGGAATGATGATGCCGTCGATGCCGGCTTCTTCACACCGTCCGAAAAACCGCTCATATCCGTAAAAGTACACCGGATTCAGATAGGTCATGAAAACAAGCGGCGTCTGTGTCTGCTTCCGCAGGCGGTTTACCAGTTCAAACACACTGTCAACGGTTGTGCCGGAAGCGAGCGCGCGGATATCCGCCTCCTGAATCACAATCCCCTCGGCGATCGGATCTGAAAACGGGATACCGATCTCGATCAGATCTGCCCCTGCCTGATCCATTTCCAGAACAAAACGCTCCGTGTCAGCGATTGAGGGATCCCCGGCTGTAATAAAAGGAATAAATGCCTTGCCATTCTCAAATGCTTTTCTGATCTTACTCATGAATATCCACCCCTCTGTACCTTGCGATCGCAGCAACATCCTTATCCCCGCGCCCGGAAAGCGAAATGATGATGCTCTGATCCGGCCGCATCTGCGGGGCGATTTTCATTGCGTGGGCAACTGCGTGTGAGCTCTCGATTGCCGCGATAATTCCTTCTGTCTTTGCGATATACTCGAAGGCCTGCACCGCCTCTTCGTCGGTCACCGGAACGTATTCTGCCCTTCCGCTGTCGCGCAGATTCGCGTGCTCCGGGCCGATTCCCGGATAATCCAGGCCGGCTGAAATCGAGTAAACCGGCGAAATCTGTCCATGCTCATCCTGACAGAAATAGGAATGCATTCCGTGGAAGATTCCCTTCTTTCCGGCTGCCATCGTGGCGGCGTGCCGCCCTGTCTCGACGCCTTCTCCTGCTGCCTCACAGCCGATCAGCCGCACGGAAGAATCGCCGATGAAATGATAAAACATACCCATTGCGTTGCTGCCGCCGCCGACACAGGCCATGACAACATCCGGCAGTTTTCCGGTTTTCTCCAGAATCTGCTCCCGCGCCTCTTTGGAAATCACCGCCTGAAAATCACGCACAATCGTCGGGAAAGGGTGCGGCCCCATGACGGATCCGAGGACATAGTGCGTATCCTCCACGCGTGAGGCCCACTCGCGCATCGTCTCATTGACAGCGTCTTTCAGCACCTGTGTGCCGGACGTAACCGGGTGAACCTTCGCCCCCAGAAGCTCCATTCGATAGACATTCAGCGCCTGCCGTTCTGTGTCCTCTTTGCCCATGAATATTTCACATTCCATATCCATCAGCGCCGCTGCAGTTGCTGTCGCGACGCCGTGCTGTCCGGCGCCCGTCTCCGCAATGACGCGGGTCTTTCCCATTTTTTTCGCCATCAGCACCTGTCCGAGAACATTATTAATCTTATGAGAGCCCGTGTGATTGAGGTCTTCCCGCTTCAGATAAATCTGCGCGCCGCCGAGATCTCTGCTCATGCGCTCAGCGTAATAAAGCAGAGAAGGCCTGCCCGCGTAGTTTTTCATCAGCTCATCCAGTTCCGCGTTAAATTGCGGGTCATGTTTATAATACTCATATGCCTCTTCCAGATGAATCAGTTCGTTCATCAGCGTCTCCGGCACATATTGCCCGCCAAATTCTCCAAATCTTCCCTTTGACATGATTTCTCCTCTATAAACAACACTTTCTGTTACATTTCAGTTATGATGATTCAGGAAAACATTTGCTCTGCAATTGTGCAATCATCGCCCCCTTGTCCGCGCTGCGCATCAGTGTCTCACCGATCAGGACCGCGTTTGTTCCATTCTGGTACAGTACCGCCACATCCTCCGCCGTGCGGATTCCGCTTTCCGCGACAAACAAAACTTCCTGCGGCACCATCTGACGGAGCCGGACAGCATTCTCGATGTTCACCTCAAACGTCTTGAGATTCCGGTTGTTCACACCGATGATCCCGGCGCCGGCCTGCAGCGCGACGCGCACCTCCTTCTCATCATGCGCCTCAACCAGAGCGGAAAGTCCCAGCGAATACGTGAGTTCCAGATACGCAGCAAGCGTATCCGCATCCAGCAGAGAGCAGATCAGCAGCACCGCAGACGCGCCGAGCAGCTTTGCCTCATAGATCATGTACGGATCGACCGTAAAATCCTTGCGCAGCACAGGAATCGAAACCGTATCCACTATCTCCTGCAGATACTGGTCACTCCCCCGGAACCACTTCGGCTCTGTCAGACAGGAAATGGCGCTCGCGCCAGCCGCCTCATAGGCCTTCGCGATCTCCAGATAAGGAAACGACTCCGCAATCAGCCCCTTTGAAGGAGAAGCCTTCTTACACTCACAAATAAAATGAATCCCCTCGCCGGACAGCGCCTGTTCAAACGGGAATCCCGTGTCCGCGCTCATCGCTTCTGCGCGTTCCTTCAACTCCTCCAATGGATGCAGCCGCTTATTCTGCTCTACGCGCAGCGCTGTGTAGCCTGCGATTTCCTGTAAAATGTTCATATCATTACTCCTGAAGCTGTGGTTTGTCACGCCATCCTGTCACGCCCGGCAAACCTCAATATCTACGACAGTTCCACAAACTTCTCCAGCACGGCCAGCGCCTTGCCCGAATCAATCAGTTCACCGGCGAGCGCAATACCTGCTTCCAGAGATTCCGCTGCTCCTCCGACATACAGCCCGGCACCTGCATTCAGCAAAACCGCTGTTCGCCTGGTTCCCGTCTCTTTTCCGGACAGGATCGCCCGGGTGATCTGCGCATTTTCTTCCGGCGTTCCGCCGACAATTTCCTCTTTTTTGCCGCGCGCAAGCCCAAATGTCTCCGGTGTGACGACGGTAGTGCGGTAGTATCCTTCCTTCAGCTCACAGATGGTCGTGGCTGCGCTCGGTGAAAACTCATCCAGACGATCCTGGCCATAGACGACCAGCGCGCGCCTGACGCCCATCTTGTCCAGCACCTTCGCAATCGGCTCTACCAGATACTCATCATAGACGCCGAGCACGTAGCAGGATGGCTTTGCAGGGTTGGTCAGCGGCCCGAGGATATTGAACACAGTCCGGATTCCGAGCTCTTTCCGGATGGCGCCGACATATTTCATAGACGTGTGGTATTTCTGCGCAAACAAGAAGCAGATCCCCACCTCCGCCAGCAGCTTTTCACAGACTTCTGGACTCTGGTTGATGTTGACCCCCAGCGCTTCCAGACAATCCGCGGCACCAGACTTTGAAGACGCAGCCCGGTTTCCGTGTTTCGCCACCTTCACGCCGCCCGCGGCAATAATCATCGCCGCGGTGGTTGATATATTGAACGTATGAGAGTGATCCCCTCCCGTTCCTACAATTTCCAGCACTTCCATTCCTTCATGCAGTACTGGCGTCGCGTGCTCGCGCATTGCCTCTGCACATCCCGAAATCTCGTCGATCGTCTCTGCCTTCGTACTCTTTGTGGATAAAGCAGCCAGAAACGCGGCGTTCTGCGTAGCGGTCGTCTCTCCGCTCATGATTTCATTCATCACAGCATATGCTTCATTATACGTTAGATCCTGCTTGCTGACAATTTTTTCAATCGCTTCCCTGATCATTTTGTTCTTTCCTTTCTGCCTGTTGTTGAGGTGTTCCCTGTTGATTTTTGTCTCGGATACATCTCTTTTTTATTAACATGCCATTTTACTTGCCCGAAAAAGCGCATAATCTGTGTTCTTTTGCTGCCAGAAGAAAATTCTTCAGCATCTTCAGCCCGTCCGGCGTCATGATCGATTCCGGGTGAAATTGAAGCCCGAACACCCGCCGCGCGCGATCCTCCACGGCCATCACCTCTCCGTCGTCTGTTCTGGCTGTCACCAGAAGGTCTTCTGGGAGGGTTCCTGGATCCACAGCCAGTGAGTGGTACCGGCCAATTGTAATCCGCCTCTCCATTCCACTGAACAGCGGGCTTTCCGGATCTGTTTCCGCTTCCGACTGCTTGCCGTGCATAAGCTCTGATGCATATGTCACGACTGCTCCATAGGCCTCACAGATCGCCTGGTGGCCAAGGCACACGCCGAGGATCGGAATGATTCCGCGCAGCTCACGCACCACGCTCTCACATATCCCGGCATCTGCTGGTCTTCCCGGGCCAGGAGACAGAATGATTGCTTCCGGCTGCAGCTCCCGGATTTCCTGAACGGTCATAGAATCGTTTCGAATCACGCGGATATCCGGATTCAGCGTTCCGATCAGCTGATAGAGATTGTATGAAAAGCTGTCATAATTATCGATCAGAAGAATCATTCATCCACCTCCTCTGCCTGCTTCAGCGCGTTCACTACAGCCATCGCCTTGTTAATACATTCCTGATACTCTTTCTCCGGGACGCTGTCTGCGACGATTCCCGCGCCTGACCGGACGTATACCACATCATCCTTCTTATATGCCAGGCGGATTGCGATGCACACATCCAGATTTCCGGTGAAATCAACATACCCGACAGCACCTCCATAAATACCGCGGCGGTCTCCCTCCAGTTCATCGATCAGCTCACAGGCGCGGATTTTGGGCGCGCCCGACAGCGTTCCTGCCGGCAGTACCGCATCCACCGCGTCAATCGCCTCCACGTCCTCCCGCAGCGTTCCCTTAACGGCCGAGCCAATGTGCATGACGTGAGAATACCGCTCCACGCTCATATACCGCTCTACTTCTACGGAACCAAACGCGCAGAGCTTTCCGAGATCATTTCGCCCGAGATCAACCAGCATGTTATGCTCAGCCCGCTCCTTCTCATCTGCCAGAAGTTCCGCCTCGAGCGCCTGATCCTCCTCATATGTCTTTCCTCTGGGACGAGTCCCCGCCAGAGGAAATGTCCGCACAGTCCGTCCCTCCACCTTTACCAGTGTCTCCGGAGAGGCGCCGGCCAGCTCCGTTGAACCGGAAAAATAGAACATATATGGAGATGGATTTGTCGTGCGGAGGACACGGTACATATCCAGCAGACTTCCGGTGTACCGCGCCTTCATCGGGTTCGAGTAAACAAGCTGGAAAATATCACCCTCATGGATATGGTACTTGATTCTGTCTACCTTCCGGCAAAATTCCTCCTCCGACAGCTCCGGTTTCAGTTCCTCCAGCAGCTTTCCCCCAGGGTTCTCCTTCGGCGCCCCATGACGGACTATCCGCTCCATCTCATCCAGTTCCAGACATGCTTTGTTATAATTCACCTCGATGCTGTCAGTGCGCATGTTGGCAATTAAAACCATTTTCTGCTTTAAATTGTCGAAGGCAATCATCTTGTCGAAAAGCATCAGATCCATGTCAGCAAACCCTTCCTCCGCATTCTCTTTCAGCTTCAGGGAAGGCTCGCCATAACGAATGTAGTCATATGAGAAAAAACCAACCAGGCCGCCCGTCAGACTGGGCATGCCATCGATCCTGGGCGCGCGGTTTTCCTCCAGAATTTGTTTGATATACGTTCCGGGATGATCCGTTTTTACCTGGAAACTGCTCCCCGCGTTGATCGTCAGCACATGATCCCTGCAGATCAGTTCCATCTGAGGATCGTACCCCAGAAACGTATAACGTCCCCACTGCCTGGAATCTTCAACACTCTCCAGCAAAAAACAGTGATCACTCACATTCTGCAGCGCCCGCAGCACCTCGATCGGTGTGCGGATATCTGATAAGATCTCCCTGCATACTGGAATCAGCCGGTAATCACCAGACTTCGCAATTTCGCGAATCTCCTCCAAACTTGTCTGTTTCATGCTTCCTCCTTTATTAACAAGTACCTTACAGGCAATCTCCATGCTTATTATTCAATAAGGTCACTTTTATAAACAAAAACGCCCCTGACGGAACATCCTCTGTTCTGCCAAGGGCGGGTCATACATTTACTTCCCGTGGTGCCACCTTGCTTTGCGTTACACGCACACTCTGTGAGATACCAGCATATCTCCGGCAACTGACGTATGCCCTCACGTCATGGAATACTGAGCAATTATCCTGCCGTTCCCCATGCCCTCCGTGGTCCATTTGCGAATCAGCGTTCTGCCCGGATCCCAGCATCCCGGACTCTCTGTGAGTGCCCCTCTCGCTTTATCTCCACATCAACGGTTTAGCAATCTTCAATTAAAATTATTTAACACCGGTTTTCGGGAATTGTCAACCGGTTTTTTACTTCATGAGAAAATTCGTTTTTTACTTCATGGGAAAATTCATTTTTTACTTCATGGGAAAAATCCCGTTTTTCCCTTGAAGTAAAACCGTCCCGCAAGGTGCGCAGGCATACCTTTTTATGTGTTATCCGGAATCCTTTTTGTATTATATCTGTATTATGTCTGTATCATGTCTGTAATTCTTTCTCCATTGCGTTTCTGGATTTTTTGCTTTATATTAATGAATGGCATGAGAAACTATCCCTTTTCAAAAAAATACAAAACCAGCCTCTGCCATTTTCAGAGCATATCTCAGGAGAAGGACTATGCATGAATTAAGCTATGTCGTGCGGTTTGTCAACAGCGCAATTCGTCTTGCGGAAGAACATCATGCGCTATCTGTGCAAAAATTGACTGTTCAGGTCGGCGAGATGACGGATGTTCTGCCGGAGTATCTGCACAAGTACTACCCGGATGCCACAAAAGGAACGATCCTCGAGGGATCCATTCTCGAGACAGAACCGCTTCCGGCACGCGTCCTCTGCGGCTCCTGCCAGACGGAATACCACCCGGAAAAAGACACAAGCTATTTGTGCCCGCAGTGCGGCAGCGGCAGCGGAAAAATCCTTGCCGGGCGCCACGTCCTGCTGAAAAATGTCGAGATGGAAATTCCGTAAATACGCCGCATACATGTAATTCGCGCCAGAGCATAAGAAACAAAGACCGCAAGCGGACCTCAACTCCCCCGGACTGTCACTAATAAGGGACGCTGAGCGAAGTGAAAAAGGCCAAAACACCAGAGGATCACATTATGAGTCAGATTCAAATCATCGAAGTAAAAGAAAATATTTTGGAGACGAACGAACAAATCGCCGAGCAGACCCGCAGGCAGCTGAAACAGCAGAAAACCTTCCTTCTGAACCTGATGAGCGCCCCCGGCTCAGGCAAAACAACCACACTGAAGCAGATCATCGGAATGCTGAAAGATGAACTGCGGATCGGCGTCATGGAGGCCGATATCGACTCGGACGTCGATGCGCTTGCGATTGCGGAAACCGGCGTGCGCGCCATTCAGCTGCACACAGGCGGAATGTGTCACCTGGACGCCGACATGACGGCACAGGGGCTGGCATCCTTCGGAACGGATGATCTGGATCTCGTCATTCTGGAAAACATCGGAAACCTCGTCTGCCCGGCAGAATTTGACACTGGCGCTGTCAAAAACGCCATGATTCTCTCCACGCCGGAAGGTGACGATAAGCCGCTGAAATATCCTCTGATGTTCCAGGTCGCCGATGTGGTCCTGATAAACAAAATGGATGTCGGCGATCTCTTCGGCTTCCATCTGGAAAAGGCCATGGAAAATATACGCCTGCGCAATCCGGAGGCCGAAATCATTCCGGTCAGCGCGCGGACCGGCGCAGGTCTGGATCAGTTTGCGAACTGGCTGCGAAGAGAAGTTGCGGACTGGAACGCATAATCTCTGTTTCAACCCCTGTCGTGAATCTGTCATCTCATGTTTCTAAGGAAACACTGATTAAAGAAAGCCGGGATCTATGGATTTCAATCACACAAAAGAACATTATCTGGAATGTGAAAAAAACTGGGTTTTCTGGGTTCTGATTACAGTTGGCGGCTTCTATGGCGCCTACACGTTTCTGCTGCGGGGCGGAATCTTCTGTAACGCGCAGACAGCCAATATTGTACTTCTGGCCATGGCACTTGGCAGCCGCGACTGGATGAAGGCACTCTATCTTCTCATTCCGATCAGCGCCTATATTCTCGGTGCCGTGCTCTCAGAATTTCTCGCAAAATATATCAAGCGTTTCCACCTGCTGCGCTGGGATACAATCCTTGTCGGATTTGAAATGATTACGGTAGTTTTGCTGGGATTTCTGCCGGCTTCCGCGCCCGATCAGATCTGCCAGGTAGCACTCAACTTTATCTGTTCAATGCAGTATAATACCTTCCGGCAGGCGGAGGGCATTCCAATGGCGACAACCTTCTGTACGAACCACATTCGTCAGATCGGAATCAACCTGGTCATCTACAGGCGCCACCGGCGTCCGGAAACGGCGCTGCGGCTGCGAATGCACCTCTCCATGCTGGGGATGTTCATTGCTGGCGGCGTCGCCTCCACACTGCTCTGTGAGTTCTTCGGTCTCCGCGCGATCTGGGGAGCAGCTGTTCTCCTGCTGATTGTGTTCATCCGTCTGTGCCGGGCAGATCTTGTTTTTGAGCGGGATCTTCTCTCCGAAAAGCCCCGCGGGCACTGATCTGACGGGTGCAACTGCAGGTTGCGCGTTTTGCGCCCGCTGATTGGTGGACAAATTTATTCCCGTCATGATACTGTGAGACAGACATCAAGGTTTTTATGCAGAGGAGGCACAAACCATGACTCTGGGAGAAAAACTCTATCATCTTCGTGTTTCAAACAACATGACGCAGGAACAGCTGGCAGACAGGCTGCATATTTCCCGCCAGTCGATATCAAAATGGGAATCAGGGCAATCGCGGCCAGATCTGCAAAAGCTGAAGGATCTGGCAGGTATGTACGGCGCAAGTCTTGACGATCTTCTTTCTGATGATCTCTGCAACACATTAACATCAGCAGAGAATCCTGCCAAAGAAACACAAGACACCTCTGCTGTCGCTGTGAATGACGCGAATGGCACCGCTGGGTCAGATACGGATAATCAGCTTCACGCAGAATACGAACAGCTGACGAAAACGGTACGTTCTCTTAAAACGTCCAATGTGATCACCAGTATCGCCTGCATCCTTCTCGCAGGAGCTCTGATCGCCCAGCTGTTCTTCTTTTCCGCGCGGATTACCGCCGTGCAGCAGAAAGTTGATTCCCTTCCCGGTGCCTACACATATACGGCCTATACGGCCGATGACAATGATTCGGACGATCCCGAACAGGCGCTTTTTACAGAATTCAAGATGGATGTGTCATCCGCTGATCACCAGAATCATACCGCTGCTTTGCACTGCTCAGCCGTATTGAGGCAATTCACGGACAACACTGCCATTACTTTGCGCATGCATCCTTATGACAGCCCCACTCCAGTCTATACAGCATCGATGCAATACAACACCGAAGCCTGCGTCTACGAGTCGGAACTCCAATTGCCCGTAGATCAGACCACATACGAACTCGACGCTACCATTGATACAGACGGACAGAAGACAACAGTGCCAATGAATTCGCTTTCCGGGTTCTCCATCCTTTCTCTTGCAGACTGGCAGCCCGTTGTGACCGCAGATCCGGCGGAAGTAATTAACCAGACCTGGCGCGGCGTTCTGTGGCTCGGGACAGAAAATGTTGAATCCTCACCACTGCCGCAGATATCAGACGTTGAACTCCGCATTCTGGACAGTTCCGGAACCGAACTCTTCCGCCATCACTGCACGGATGATGAAGTGGAACGCCTAAGACAAAGCAGCGAACAGGATATGGAAGAACAGGGTTCTCTCGATATCATCTATGAGATCCCTGAACAAAACGAACTGAACACCCAGCTTGTCATCTCCTGGCGTAACGGTCTTCTGGGCATTCAGACAGAGTACACGG
Organism: Eubacterium sp.; assembly: GCA_017475785.1. Next base: position 23,211 of record JAFVEX010000216.1, read on the forward strand.
CAAATCTGCCGGTTGGCGGCATGCTCAGCGAAACAGATGGTTACTTTTCTGTAATTGACAGCGATTCAGAACCACCAGAAATCAAAGTGTTTTATTGAATCCGCGATAAAAGGAAGATGCGTGCCCCAAAGCATCGCATCTTCCCTCTGACATCTCAATGAGTTCACAGGAAGAAACAGCATGTGTCAGTATGATTGCCTGATCATTTTGTCACAACGCTCTTTGCCTTGCTCCATTTTGAGCAGACCTTGCCTCTGCTTGTATTGCGGTACGCGCGCACCTGCACATAATACCGCTTGTTTGCTTTCAGTTTTTTCACAGCGGCAGTTTTTTTGGAAGCCCCCTTAACCGTCACTGTCTTTGCTTTCTTGAAGGACTTATTCGTGCTGTACCGAATCTGATATCCCGTCACTTTCGTGTGCTTATTCCAGCTGACCCTGAAACCCTTTTTCAGCCGGGACAGCTTCGTGATGGATCTGGTCTTCGGGAGAATCTTATACTCAAAAACCCCGCTGCCCTCGTAATTTCCTTTTAATATTACAGAAGCTGTACCAATTCCGGGATAAATGCAGTTCTTATACTGAACCGTGTAACTACTCCTCGGGATCTTCTCACCAGTCCTGTCCTTAAGATTGACAGTCGGCTTGATGGCTTTACCAGAAAATGTGAAAACATCCTTCTTAAAGAATGCTGAATACTGAACTTCCGGAATCTCAGTTTCTGTCTGCTCATAATCGCACACAGAGCAGATCTTCTTAACATATCCGTCATATTCACCACTGGCATATTCATGGCCGCCTTCAAATTCAGCCTTTTTCTTTTTTGTCAGCGTAAGCTTATGTTCATGCTTTTTGATCAGGAGCTTGAAGCTTCTTGGCGCATTCATCTCATTATCAGGCGTGAGCACGA
>JAFVEX010000024.1 GCA_017475785.1 Eubacterium sp.
AACCAATACAGTTTTATGGGAGCAGTTGAACTGCTGAAAAGCGGAAAACTGAACAGCAGGCTGGAAAAGCTTGTCAGCAAAATCTACCCGCTAAGTGAAGTTGAAGAGGCATTTTCATTTGCGCAGATACCTGGCGACTATTTCAAGATTCTGATCGCCTGCGATAAGATCTGAGGGAGGATTTATCATGTTAGCAATTTTGGGAAGTTTTGCGATCATTACACTGGTCGTTTTAGTAGTTTCATTTTATCAGTCCAGAAAAGTCGCAAAAAACACGAGCGACGGTTATTTTCTGGGCGGACGCAGCCTCAGGGCAGGTGTCATCGCTGCGTCGCTGCTGCTCTGTAACCTGAGTGCCACAAATTTCGTGGGCATGACAGGCGACGTTTACAGGACGGCGCTGACAACCATCGGCTGGGAGACACCGTGCGCAGTCGCGCTGGCACTGGTTGCATGCATTCTCCTTCCGCAGTATCTGAGAAAGGGATTTGCGACAATTCCGGATTTTCTTGAGACACGCTATGACAGACAGCTGAAAAGCTGGGTATCCATTCTCTTTATCATCTGCTACGTATGCAATACGCTTCCGATCTGCCTGTATGCAGGTGCAATCACGGTTATCCAAATCTTTGATATTCCGGGAGCGCTCGGTCTCACATACACACAGGGCGTCTGGGTTGTCGTCGTCATGCTTGGCACAATCGGCATCATCTATGCGCTGTTCGGCGGACTGAAAATGGTCGCGACAGCAGATACACTGAACGGAGTTCTTCTTCTTGTCGGCGGCCTCATGGTTCCGGTGTTCGGCCTTCTGGCGCTCGGCCACGGAAATATTGCGGACGCGCTGCGCACAATCGGAACGGCTGCGCCGGAGAAGCTGAATGCGATCGGTACGGAAAAAGACCTCCTTCCATTCTCAACCATGTTTACAGGTCTGATGCCGGTTCTGATTTACTACTGGGGAATGGATCAGGCGATCGTACAGCGCGCACTTGGCGCTGAGAGCCTGAAGGAAGGTCAGAAAGGCATGATGTTCGCCGGCGTACTGAAGCTTCTTACACCGATCGTGCTGATGTTCCCGGGACTGATCTGCTTCCATCTGTTCGGCAGCGGACAGCTCGCAAATAGCGATCTTGCATATGCGACACTCGTCAATACCGTTCTTCCGAAGCCTCTGATCGGGTTCTTCCTGGCGGCAATGTTCGGTGCGATCCTTTCCACATTCAACGGAACACTGAACAGCGTCAGCACCCTGTTTGCAATGAACATTTATTCGGCACGGAAGGGCAATGCAGAAGTTTCCGAGGAGAAAATTGTCCGTATCGGAAAGCTCTGCGGCCTCGTGATCGGTATCCTGTCCATGGTGGTCGCGCCGATGATCATGTATGCGCCGAACGGCCTTTACTCTCTGTTCCAGCAGCTCAACGGTCTGTTTAATGTCCCGATCTTCACCATCATGATCATGGGATATGTCAACAAGAAGGCACCGACAATTTCCGCCAAGATCTCACTGATCACATTCATCGCGGTGTATGGATTTACGACCTTCTTCCTGGATCTGCCGATTTACTACCTGCATGTCTCCGGCATCATGTTTGTGATCTGCTGCATCTTCATGTGGATCATGGGCAAAGTCAGACCGACCGACAAAGTATTTGAGACCGGAAACAGTAATGTCGTCGAAATCAAGCCGTGGAAATACCGGTATGCATTCTTCAACATCCTTCTCTCCGGCGTTGTGCTGACATATATCTTCCTGTCTCCGGTCGGCATCGCACAGGAGGGCGGCATGAACGCAATGACAGCAGTCTGGATGGCAGCCGGCGTCGCGGCATCCTGCCTGGCCGGATTCATCTTCAAAAAGGCAATGCGCAGGCTGGACGCAAAGGTTTACGGAACACAGGATACAGAAAAACAGGAACAGGCATCTGCTGCAGGGGAGTCGGTTCTCGTGGCGGCGGCCGAATAAAGTATACGGCACAAACAGCAAAAAGGAGTATGATACCATGATTACAAAACGTCTTGAAAAAATAAGAAGACGCCTGTTTGATAAAGAATTTCATGATCCTGGTACATGGTATTTTCAGGATACAAATATTCTGAATGATGAAAACAGGAATGAACCGCTGATCGTCCGCAAGGGGATGGCAACCAGATACATTGGTGAGCATCTTCCGGCATATATCCGCGCGGATGAACTGATCGTCGGTAATCCAAATATGAACAGTGTCGGATTCGGTACAGTTCTCCCGGTTTACGCGACAGAGGCAGAGCTGGAAGAAGCGGCGGAAGTCAAAATGAACGCAAACTCCGTGTGGGGACATCATCCGCCGCATTGGGAGAAGGTACTTCATATAGGGTTTTCCGGCATCCGCAGAGAGATAGAAGATCAGCTCGATGCCCTGAGCGATGCAGAAAATCCGGATCAGGAAGCAATCGATACCTACCGCGCGATGCTTTATGCGATCGAGGGCGTCTGCCGCTTTGCGGCGCGCCACGCGGAGAAGGCTCTCGCGGACGCGGCTTTTGAAACAGATCCGGTCCGCAGGAAAGAACTGCTGGAAATCCACCGCGTCTGCAGCCGTGTCCCGTATCACCCGGCAGAGACCATGCATGAGGCGCTGCAGGCATACTGGTTTACCTATGCAATGGTAAACAGCGGCGGAGAGTACGTGCCGCTTGGCCGTGTCGATCAGTTCATCTTCCCGTACTATGAAAAAGATCTGGCAGAGGGACGTATTGACGATGAGCGCGCAAATGACCTGCTGGGATCCTTCCTGGCAAAGTGTAATGAGCGTATCTGCACTGACACGAAGAAGTGGGAGAACCACTATGATTTCGGTCTCTTCTCGCAGGGTGTGCCGAAGTCCTACTCGACCGGAAACGAGGAGTCCGGAGGACACGAATCCGGCGGCTATGACATCCGTGCGCTGCAGTACCAGGAAAACGAGGATGTTAACAGCGACGCAAACTTCAATTACGGACAGTCAGGAAATGACTGGCTGATGAATATGATTATCGGAGGTCTCCGAAGAGACGGAGAGGACGGAACGAATGAGGTTACTTACAAGCTTCTCCGCCTGCGCTTTGAGATGGAACTGCTGATGCCGACGCTCTCTGTGCG
>JAFVEX010000025.1 GCA_017475785.1 Eubacterium sp.
GGAGAAGCATGATTCCTTTATTACCGCGCCGCTCCCAAGCGGTAAGGTGCTGATGTCTTTTTCCGGCAAGGAGCTGATCAAGGGAGAGCCGGACGCGTCTTCTTTCCCGTCCGGAGGACTTCGCGCAACCTTCGAGGCGCGCGGATACACTGCGTGGGATTCGACGTCCCCTGCGTTCGTGCGTCAGGACGCCGGCGGCGCGACACTCTGCATCCCGACGGCATTCTGTTCCTATAACGGAGAAGCACTGGATCAGAAAACGCCGCTTCTGCGCTCCATGGAAGCAATCAATGAGCAGGCGCTGCGCCTGATCAGACTGTTCGGAAATACAACAGCGAAGAAGGTCATTCCGATGGTCGGCGCGGAGCAGGAATATTTCCTGATTGACGCGGAGGATTTCCGCAAGAGAAAAGACCTGATTTACAGCGGCCGCACACTGTTCGGCTGCAGTCCCGCGAAGGGGCAGGAGATGAATGACCACTATTTCGGCGTCATCCGTCAGAAGGTTGCCGCGTTCATGAAGGATGTCAACGAAGAGCTGTGGAAAATGGGCGTAACGTCCAAGACAGAGCACAATGAAGTGGCGCCCTCGCAGCATGAGCTCGCCTGCATCTATTCCCAGGCAAATCACGCGGTTGATTCCAATCAGATTGTCATGAATACGCTGAAGCGTGTTGCGACGCGGCACGGTCTGAAGTGCCTGCTTCACGAAAAGCCGTTTGACGGCGTCAATGGCTCCGGCAAGCACAACAACTGGTCGCTTGCGACAGATGACGGAATGAATCTTCTGGAGCCGGGCAATACGCCGCATGAGAATATCCAGTTCCTTCTCGTGCTCTCCTGCATTATCAAAGCAGTGGATGTCCATGCGGGGCTGCTTCGCGAGTCGGCCGCGGATCCCGGCAATGATCACCGGCTCGGCGCGGACGAGGCGCCGCCCGCTATCATTTCCATATATCTGGGAAATCAGCTGGACGATGTGGTTCAGCAGCTCGTAGATACAGGACTCGCCACCAGCAGCCCGAGGGAATCCGTGCTGCGCACCGGCGTCAGCAGCCTGCCGGAATTTATGAAGGATACAGCAGACCGGAACCGCACCTCTCCGTTTGCGTTCACCGGAAATAAGTTTGAATTCCGCATGCTTGGCGCAAGAGATTCCGTCGCGTCGCCCAACGTGGTATTGAACGGCATCATGGCAGAGGCCTTTGCGGATGCCTGTGACGAACTCGAGAGAGCGGAAAACTTCGATGAAGCCGTGCATGACCTGATCAAGCGGAATTTTTCGGAGCATCACCGCATCATCTTCAATGGAAACGGTTATTCGGAGGCGTGGGTAGAAGAAGCGGCAAGGCGCGGCCTTCCGAATATCGAGTCTATGGTCTACTCGATTCCGGAGCTTACCTCGGAAAAGAGCGTCCGAATGTTTGAGCGCTTTCATATTTTTACGGAAGCAGAGCTGCAGTCCCGCGCGGAAGTTAAATATGAAAACTACGCAAAAACCGTCAATATCGAGGCAAAAACCATGGTGACCATGGCGCGCAAGCAGATGATCCCGTCTGCAATCCGCTACACCAAATTCCTGGCGGACACAATCAATTCAGTGCGGCAGGCTGGCCTTTCGGATGTCTCGGTTGAGATGGATATGCTCACACGCACAAAGGCGATGATAAAGGACGCGAGCAACGCGCTGCAGACGCTGATACAGGTAGAAAAGGTAGCAGAAGGAATGCAGGCCGGAAGAGAGCAGGCATGCTACTATTATGATGTTGTGATGCCTGCCATGCGGAATCTGCGTAATCCGATCGATGAGCTCGAGACCTTCGTGGACAAAACCTTCTGGCCGATTCCGTCTTACGGCGATATGCTGCATGAGGTATAAAAGAAATGTCAGATCTGATTCAAATCGGACAATTTCATATTGATTATCTGGATCTTGATCAGATTATGGTGCGCCTCGAGGAAATGCTGGAAAATGACTACCTGAACACAGTCGCCTTTCTGACCCGCAGGCTGCTGATACAGGCGCAGACCCAGGAAGAAAAGCAGGAATATCTGAAAAGGCTTGATCTCGGCATTATTGATGAGACAGAGCTGCTGGAAGCCGCCGGAATCAGCGCCGGCAAGATCTATGAAGAGGTCTCTGACAGGATCGTCATGGACCGCGCCTTCTGGCAGATTGTCAGGCGCGGGCTGTCCGTGTATCTGCTGAGCGATCAGGAACAGGGCGGCGCGCTGCTGCGCGGGTTTCTGGAGGAGCGCTACCCCGGGATCCGCATTGTCGGCCAGACGGACAAGGTGCCTGCTTCACAGGCGGATACCGACCGTCTGCTGAATACAGTCAACGGCCTGTTCCCGGATCTTATTATCAGCGGGCTGGACGGAAGCGGGCAGGATCTGTTCCTGATGCAGCATCAGACAAAGGTCGTCGGAAAGATCTGGTGGTCGTTCGGAGAATCGATCTGGCTGCAGAGCGCAGCCGGGATGAGACATCATTGGTGGGAGCAGAGAAGACTGAGACGGGAGTTTAAAAATTGTCTTTAAGTATGTATTTTTTGTGAAAAAGATGGAATTTTCCCTTCCATTTTTGTGCAGTTTGTATTAAACTGGAACAAAGTATCGTATTTCTGCTGTTTTGAAAAAGGGAAGACAGGCCAATGATATCAAATCAGGTATTACAGAATACAATCGACGGATTAAAAGGAATTACAAAGATTGACTTTGCTATTTCGGACGTTGAAGGAAAGCAGCTGGTCTCCACATTTCAGGATTTTGAGATCAGCAAGTCTGAGCTTTTGGACTTTGCCCAGTCACAGGCAGACGCGCAGACCATCAAAGAATACCAGTTTTTTAAGGTGTACGACGAGCACCAGCTCGAGTATATTTTGCTCGCGCGCGGCGACGACGAGAACCTGATGATGGGAAAGATGGCCGCGTTTCAGATCCAGAGCCTGCTGACCGCCTATAAGGAGCGGTTTGACAAAGACAATTTTATCAAAAATCTGCTGCTGGATAATCTTCTGCTCGTAGATATCTATAACCGCGCGAAGAAGCTGCATATCAACGCGAACGCGCGCCGGGTCGTCTTCATTCTTGAATCCGGCACGGAGAAAAACCAGGGAACCATTGATAACATCAGAATTCTGCTGGGCAATAAATCCAACGACTTTATTACGGCGATCGACGAAAAGAATATTATCGTCGTAAAGGAACTGGATGAGGACGCAGGCTACCAGGACACTGAGCGGATTGCGGCGCAGATCCTGGATACGGCCGGGCATGACGCGGACGGCACCCTGCATATGGCTTACGGAACGATCGTGAGCGAGCTTAAGGAGGTGTCCCGATCCTACAAGGAAGCCCGGATGGCGCTGGACGTCGGAAAAATATTCTTTGACAAACGGGATATAATAGCGTATAGTTCTCTCGGTATCGGAAGGCTGATTTACCAGCTGCCGATTCCGCTCTGCAAAATGTTCATCAAGGAAATTTTCGCCAGCAAATCCCCTGACGATTTTGACGAGGAGACGCTGACGACAATCAACAAGTTCTTTGAGAACAACCTGAATGTATCGGAGACGTCGCGCCAGCTTTATATTCACAGAAATACGCTGGTCTACAGGCTGGATAAGCTTCAGAAGAGCACCGGGCTGGATCTTCGCGTATTTGAAGACGCCATCACGTTCAAGATCGCGCTGATGGTTGTGAAGTATATGAAGTATATGGAGACACTCGATTACTGAATGGCTGTAGAAGGGACAGCCGGGGAGGATGTTTAATGATTACTTTGACCAATGTCAGTAAGTACTACGACAAGAGCCGCAGGCCGGCTCTTGACAATGTATCCTTACACATTGACAAGGGGGAATTCGTTTTTGTGGTCGGCAACAGCGGTTCCGGCAAGACAACGCTGGTGCGCCTGCTTCTGAAGGAGATTGAGGCGTCTTCCGGGTCAATTGTCGTGAACGGCAGTGAGCTGACGAAGATGAGACGGCGCAGGGTACCGAAGTACCGCCGCGGCGTCGGCGTAGTATTTCAGGATTTCCGTCTGCTCAGGGACAGGAATATCTTTGAAAACGTCGCCTTCGCGCAGCGCGTAATAGAAAAACCGAACCGTGTGAGCAAAAAAAATGTTCCGGAAGTACTGACCCTGGTCGGTCTTGCCGATAAATACCGTTCCCGCCCGCGCGAGCTTTCCGGTGGAGAGCAGCAGCGTGTGGCGCTTGCGCGCGCGCTCGTAAACAGGCCCGCGATCCTGCTCGCAGATGAGCCGACAGGAAATCTGGATCCGAAAAACTCCCAGGAGATCATGAAGCTTCTGGAAGAAATCAATGCGCGCGGTACGACAGTCCTTGTAGTTACGCACAACCAGGAGATCGTCAACACCATGAAGAAGCGCGTTATCCGGCTTCGCAAGGGTGTCATCACCAGCGACGAGAAGGAAGGTGTTTATATTGAGGATTAGTACAGTCGGTTACAGCGCCAGGCAGGGAATCAAAAACATCGGCCGGAATAAGATGTTTTCGGCAGCCTCGATCGCGACGATGGCGGCGACGATTTTTATTTTCAGCCTGTTCTTTTCCATTATTCTGAATATCAACTATGTTCTGCGGAACGTCGAGACCAATGTCGGAATCACGGTCTTCTTCGATGAGGGGCTTGATCAGGCGTCGATCAACCGGATCGGCGAACAGATCAAGGGACAAAGCTCGGTCAAGAGCTGTAATTACGTCTCCGCTGATGAGGCGTGGGAAACATTTTCCGCGGATTATTTTGAAGGGCATGAGGACGCCGCGGAGGGCTTCCGCGACAATCAGGACAACCCGCTGGCAAATTCCGCGCACTATGAAGTGTTCGTCAACAAAATTGAGCAGCAGGCAGATCTGGTCAGCTACATCGAAGGGCTGGAGGGCGTCAGAGATGTCAACCAGTCACAGCAGGCCACCAGAACCCTGTCCTCGCTGAACCGCCTGATCACGCTGGTCTCGCTGGTCATCATTGTTATTTTGCTGGCTGTCTCGATCTTCCTGATCAGCAATACCGTCTCTGTCGGCATCTCTGTGCGGAAAGAGGAGATCGGCATCATGAAGCTGATCGGCGCCACAAATGCGTTTATCCGGCTTCCCTTCGTTCTGGAGGGAATCATCGTCGGGCTGATCGGCGCGGCAATTCCGCTTGCTGTGTGGTACTTCCTGTACAACAAGGCGATTCAGTATGTGCTGAGCAAATTTACGGTGCTCGGAGATTTCATGAACGGGCTCCTGAACGTGAATCAGGTGTTCAAATTCCTGCTTCCGGTCAGCCTGATCCTCGCGCTGGTGATCGGCCTGATCGGCAGTATGGTGACAATCAGAAGACATCTGAAGGTATGAATAAACGACCAGATAAAACAGAACGTATAAAGTACTTTTTTGGTGGTGTGGCCGCTGCTTTGCTTGCGGCCGCACTGCTTTATTTTGTTTTTATGATCATTCCGGCCGGACTGACTGTGTCACATCCTGATTCCATTCAGGCAATCCGCAAGGCGAAACAGATTGAGCGCGTGGTCGAGCGGCATTATCTGGGCGAGATAGATGAGCAGGCGCAGACGGATCTGATGTTCACGGGCCTCGTCGCGGGTCTGGGCGACCAGTATTCCAGATACTACACACAGGATGAGTACAGGGAACTCCGGGAAAAACGTCAGGGTGAATACACCGGGATCGGCATCACATTCGCGCAGCGGACAGAAGACGGAGCAATGATCGTTCTCTCCGTACAGGAGGGATCACCTGCAGAAGTTGCCGGCATGCGGGTGGATGATATTATGCGCAGCGTAGACGGGACAGATACATCGGAAATGAGTACCAGCGATCTGATCACCCTGATCCAGAATAATGAAGGAAATGAGATCGTAATTGTCGTCTCGAGAGAAGGGGAAAAAGATCCGGTCGAGCTGCGCGTAATACCCGGAAATCTCGAGACCGTTACCGTCAGGGGAGAGTTGCTTGCCGGAGGGATCGGCATGATTCAGATCAGCCAGTTCGCGAAGGTGACCGTAGAACAGTTCAGACAGGCCTTAGATGAGCTGGAGCAGCAGGGCATGAAGAAACTGATTCTGGATCTTCGCGGAAATGGAGGAGGGCTGGTCGACAGTGCCTGTGAAATCGCCGGGATGCTCCTTCCTGAAGGCACAATCGTCTACGAAGAAGATAAGAATGGCAGCAGAAAGTACCATGAGAACAGCGAAGACGCAGAGTTTGACATTCCGCTGGCGGTGCTGGTGGACGAGAATACGGCCAGCGCGTCTGAGATCCTGACAGGTGCCATACAGGACTACGGCGTCGGGACAATCGTGGGGTCGCAGACCTTTGGAAAGGGCATTGTCCAGAATATTTACAGGCTTTCGGACGGGTCTGTCATACAGCTGACGACGACCCATTACTACACGCCTGACGGAAATGACATTCACGAGAAGGGGATCAC
>JAFVEX010000026.1 GCA_017475785.1 Eubacterium sp.
CGCTCCAGCTTTTCCTGCAGCGCCTGAGTCTCGACGACGGGCATGCTCTTTTTCAGTGCTTCGTCCTGCAGCTCGCCGCTGGAAATAAACATGTCAAAGCAGGAGGTAAACCGGTACAAATCCAGGTTGCTGATGAGCTGGCTGAACGCCGGGAACTTCATCAGAATTTTCTGAATTGTGTCCCGCTTCCCGCCGCGCCACATCAAAACACCGATCAGCAGAATCGCCACAAGAACGATCATGACAACCAGCATCACGCGGCAGATGACGAAAGAAACATCAATATACCGGTAGGAGGAGGCCGACAGGCTTCCCGTCAGGTTGTTGTACACGCCGACAAACGCCGGGAATACCAGCTTCAGCATGACAATCAGCACGGCGATCACCATCACGAGCAGAATAATCGGATAGCGCACAGCGGAGATCAGTGTCCTGCGCATGGATTCCTCGGACCGGTAATACTCAGACAGATGGAACAGCGTGTCCTCCAGCCGGCCGGTGTACTCCGCCGCGCCGACCATGTCTACCGCGTAATCCGGGAATGCGCCCGCGTTCCGCATCGCGTCCTCAAAGGAAGTGCCGACAGACATCTCGTCATTCATGCCGGTCAGCGCGGACAGCATCAGTTTGTTGTCCTGCTCCGTCTCTTCCCTGAGCAGGCCGACTGCCTCATTGACCGTAATTCCGGCCTTGATCATCATTGCCATGTTTTCGAAAAACGATCCCATTTCCGCATAACCCAGGGTAGCTGATCTTGCTTTTTTGTCTGCACTCATACGCACATTTTCTCCATATTACTAAACACTTTTTGCATGCAGGCACGCCTCCGGCATATTCCTCTGACAAGGGCTTATCCAATGGCTGTTTTCTTCTTTTCTTTCGCGGATAAGCCTACACATGACTTCGCTGCATGCAGCTCTCGTCATGTTCAGGCGTCTTCGCACTCCCGCACTTTGTGCTTCGTGCTCAATATTCACTTGCTTCCATATAATTGGTTCCGTCTCCGATAAATTTGCTGTCCGCGCCGTTTGCGGAAAAGGTCAGGTCGATCCGGTTCCAGTCTTTTCCGGTTACCTTGAACTCGACGAGGGTCCAGCCGCCGTCTTCCGTGTAAAATTTGTTCCACGCATGGTAGGCGTCGTTCGGCGCGACATAACCAAAGATTATCTTTGTTGGGACTCCCTGGCTGCGCAGCATGGCCGCGGCCAGGCACGCGTAGTCGAAGCAGATGCCTTTCTTCTCGTACATGGTCTTGTCCGGATCCGGCAGATAACCGGATTTGACGCTCATCGCGCGCTCTTTGTCGTATGTGATGTTGTCGCACACATACTTGTAAATCTGCATGATGAATTCGTCTTCTCCCGACGCGGACTGGGCAAAGCCGCGGGCTTTTTTGACACACTCGGAGTTTTCCGAGTAGTTCGCGTACTGATTTGGCCGCAGAAACGGGTCGAGCGGATCCGCAAGCTTTACATCTGTCTCACATTTATATAATTCCGCGTACTTGTTGTCCGCGATATTTTCCATCACTTTAAAGGTATAGTGCCCGTCGCCGCACTGCAGGGGGAAAATCTGGTCAGCGCCGCTTACGACGGAATAGGTGTAGGTCGAGTCGTCTTTTAAAACCTGAAATTTGATTTTGGATTGTGACGTGCATTTCATGGCGACATAGCCCTCGCTGCAGGAGGACATGTCGACCATCGCTGTGTCCGTTCCCTCCGCTTTGGAGGCGTCGAATTTTGCGTCCCGGAAGGCAGGGATTGTGTACTTTCCTCCTGAAGCAGACCCAGCGGCGCCGGAGCCGGCGCCAGACGTCTTGCCTGTCGTACCGCCGGAACTGCCCGAACCGCTGTCCTTTTTCTTCTTTCCAAACAGAGCCGTCTGCGGACGCGCGGCAGATGATGCTGCCGAGACACTGCCCGCCGCAGAACCGGCAGATGCCGTGCCGCCGGATGCAGCTCCACCGGATGCCGTGCCGCCGGATGCAGCTCCGCCGGATATCATGCTTCCGGAAGATACACTGCCCGCCGCGGCGTCTGCCTCCGTGCTTTCTCCGCACGCAAACATGAAAAAGGCAAGAACCGCGGCAAGCAGAGCTGTCACGGCACGCTTTTTTATGCAGTTGGTGGAAAAAATCTTGCTCATGAGGGGCACTGCCCTATACCTCCTCCTTCGGCACGCGGAAACGCCCCGCCAGTATGTTCAGCAGCGCGCCGCACGCTGCCAGGCAAAGTAAAAGCGCCTTGCCGATGTTGCTGGAACACACCATCATTACCTGTCCCAGGATCGGAAGGTGCCTGACGACGCGCCCGATCACCATATCATACGTAACTTCTCCGAGATCGTCTACCTCGTTGGCGTCACCACGGGTGGTCAGATAACCCTCGACCTGATGGTTACTCACGACACGGTGCATGATAACCGTTCCGCCGCTCATAAAGGCGATGACCTCATCATCTTCGATCAGCGCGGGCTCTGTCTGCTCTACATACGCGACACTGCCGATCGGTATTTCCGGCTCCATGCTGCCGCTGATGACATTAAAAATCTCATAGCCCATGAATTTCGGAACCGTGATCGGCGCCAGCGCCGCAATTACCAGTATTAAAATCCCGCAACCAAAAAGGTGGCAGATGGCTGCCGCCATCCGCCCCTTTCTTTTTTTCTTCTTCTGTTTTGTCATAGAAGTGTCTGTTCCTTTTGTGAATCTTCTTTATATATTAGGAAACGATCAAAATGCTTGCGTTTTGATCGTTTCCTGCGCCGGATTTGCGCCGCGCCAAGCGGCATATTTTCGCTGCAAATCCGTGCGCGTCCCTGCGGAGCGTTTATAGTAAGCGCAAACACTAATTGCGTTTACTATAAACACTATATAACAAGATTCTCTCAGATTCGACCGGCAACCTGAAACCGGTTACCTGTTTTTATTTCTGTCCGGACTTGTCGTCCTTCTTGAGCTTCCCTTCGTCATCGAAGCTGTATGTCTCTTTCTGCTTCTCAGACTCAGCCAGGAATTTATCGACCGCCGCTGCTTCCTTTCGCCTGTTGACGAGATATCTTCCGCCAAACAGTGCTGCTGCCGCAGCCGCGACGACTGCCAGCACAATGCCTGCGATCTTGCCGCCGGACATGCCGGACTTCGGCGTCTCGCTGTCATCGATCGTCGACGTGCCGGAGACCGAACTGCTGCTGGATGCAGACGATGCAGACGATGCAGACGATGCGGAGGACGCAGAGGAAGCAGATGAAGCAGATGACGAGGAGGATGAGGACGATGTATCGTCGCCCACATCAGCCAGCGGGACATCTGTATCTTCGATTGTCGCTACTTCCGGAACATCCGCCTCACTCTCAGGCAGATTGCCCGTCACGTCTGTTCCGGCCGCGCCTGCTGCCGCGCCGGCATTCTCAGCGCCTGCTGCCGGGTTTTCATTGCCGGCTCCTGCAGTACCTGCGGCGCCAGTATTACCTGCTGCTGTACCGGTCGTTCCGCCAGTCGTTCCGGTGTTTCCGCCGGTCGTTCCAGTCGTTCCGCCAGTTGTACCGGATGTTCCGCCTGTGGTTCCACTCGTTCCGCCAGTAGTACCGGATGTTCCGCCCGTGGTTCCAGTCGTTCCTCCAGTTGTACCGGATGTGCCGCCCGTCGTTCCACTCGTTCCGCCGGTCGTTCCGGTGGTGCCTGTGGTTCCGCCGGTAGACGGTCTCGGCGTCGCTGTCGGCGTCGGAGTCGGAGTCGGTGTTGGCGTAACCGTAGGCGTCGGCTTAGCTGTGGGCTGATAGACAAAGTTCCAGACGTTCTTGCTCGCGTCTGCCTTCAGCTTCGGCAGCTGCAGATTCCACGCGTTCGGGTAATATCCCTCGATGTACCTGTAAGCAACTACCGGCTCGTCGTTGACATTGCCGTGATACGTCTCAGAACCAGCGAGTTCTTTTCCGTTTACGTCAACGAAGTGAATCGTATAGGTCGTATCCGTCCCTTTGATGCCGTAGGCTACGACATAGTCCTGATCCTGTGTGACAGGAAATGAACTCTGTCCTACCGTGCTGTTGTCCATCCCGGCCAGACGGATGCCGCGCACGTAGTATTTACTGTCCGTGACCTCTACCATTGCGGTGGTGAAACGGTCTGTGCGCGTGCCATATTCAACATTCTTAAATAAAATAGTCTTTCCTTCGTCTGTGATGGTTCCGCCTGCGGGAGCACTGGTGAATTTTCCCTTATCACCCGCAAAGAATCTGACCGTATAGGTCGTCTTTTCGGAACCCGCCGCAAACGTCAGCACCGAGCTGCAGAACAGCATCGCGATCATCATAACCGCGCCGATCAGGGAAATCCTTCTCCTGCGGCTGCGGAGTTGTTTCTGTCTGCTCATCTTCAGCGTCCCCCCTTTCGCTTCGCGTCCGGGAGATTCGCGCCGGCAGCGCCCATGCGCTCCCGCTTCCGAATCTGCACGCTCTTAATCGCGATAACCAGCAGAATCACGCCCGCGATGCCTGCCAGCACCAGATACAGGATCGGCTGGTTCGTGTCGCCGGTCTGCACGCTGGTACGTCTGCTGGTAGTAGTAGTCGGCGTTCCCGGCGTCCCCGTCGGCGTCGCTGTCGGTGTCGGCGTTCCGGTAATGGCTGTCTCTGCCAGCTCTACCGCGAACCGCATCCGCAGATCCGCCAGCGTATCCTGGTAATCATTTCCCTGTGTCTCACCGTCGAGGGCGACCTTCAGGACCACTTTGCCCGTCTTTCCGTTTGCCAGCTCATCCAGGTACAGCCACTCATCGAGGCTGTCTGTCGCCTCCTGCAGGCCTTCGCCCGCTTCGCTGACGTCCTCGCCGCCGACCGTCTCGGAATCAAACAGCACCTTTTCTTCTCCATCCGGATTGAAATAGCTCAGATGATACGTATAGGCGCCGCCCGCGGTATCCTCGTTCGCGCTCTGCGTCTCGAGGGAATGAATGACCTCATTCTCCATATACCAGCGCGTGGTTTCCGCGTGAGAGTTCGTCGTCGTCAGCGTGATGGTCGCGTCATCGCCCGGCTGCATCCGGCGGAAAATATCCATGAAGTCACTGTCTGTGAAGTTGTCTGTCATCTTGCTGTCCTTCGTGAACGTGACATTCCAGTCTGTCTCATTCTCGTAGGACTGCGCCATGGCGGGAAGTGCCGCCGCCGCGGTACAAATCATCAGTACGCCTGCCAGAAGCAGGGACTTAAAAGTTCTCTTCCTCATACTCTGCCTCTTTTCTTAACTCAAGCTCAGCGTCGTTCCACTGATTGATACATTGCGGCCCCACGCACTTGTGATGGCATCCTGCGCATTGTGCTCCTGTACCGCGTCTACATGTGCTTCCAGGCAAAACTGCACGCCGTCGTAATCGTACGTCGTAACAATCTTATTCCCTGTCGTCGTCTGTGTAACACTCTTCGCGATCATGTTGTCGATGGAGATCGCGTCCGCGAACAGCGGTGTCTCCGTCGCGCCGTCTTCCGACTTGTTATAGAGAAGGCTGGTGTAATACAGCACCACGCGCTCATCCGTCGTGGAGTTCTTATCCTTGACCCAGGCGCCGTCCGCGTAGCTGTCAATTGTTTCATCGTACAGATCCTGTCCGGCGAGGGTGAGGTTGATCAGGGACGGCGAGAGCTCCGTCATCTTTTTGCCGTCCTTGTCCAGCCAGTATTTATAGATGCTGACACGGACAAATTCATTGATGCCTTCATTTCCGTTCCCGGCATTTCTGCCGGTGTTCCGGACCTTCAGCTCCTCTTTGTACTGTTTTTTCAGAACAATTTCTTCTGTCGGATTTCCGTTGTCGTCCTTCGCGACCATCTTGCTCAGCAGGTTGCCGGGCACGTTCTGATCCCAGGTGCCGTCCGCCAGGCTGCTGTCATAGTCACGATAAGATACGATCTCGTCGTTTTCAAGCAGCGACACGCCGATGTTGTACATCTGGATCTGTGTCGCGTAGTACTCTGATCTGGCAAGAAATGCCGCTCTCGCCGTTCCGATTCCCGCGTACAGCAACAGAACTGCCGCAAGCACGAACGCGACGACTGTCGTCACGGGAGAACGGAGCATTTTACTGAATTTACTCATCTATCCGCACCTCCTTATGACTGTCCTTCAGCTGTATTGCGCGTCCAACCGGAATCTTCGGACTGCGCCCAGTCCGCCGCCTCATACTGTCCGTCGCCATTCTGCACTGCCGGCGTCGTCTCGTAAACTACGACGACGTTGAAGCTCTGGCCATCAACCGCTTCTTCCGGAACTTCCGTGACGGAAACAACCAGAACATCCGCTGACTCGCCCGGCTGCAGAACATCCGAGTAGTAGCACCACGGATCACTGTCTGTCGGCTGGCTCCATTTTTCACTGGCGGATACGCCCTGTGAAGCCGGCTTATTGTAGGTCAGCCCGTCCTTGATCTCATTCGGCGCGAACGCGCGTGCCCGCACATAGACAGCCTGGCTGGAGGTACTGCTGTTGGTAAGTGTCACTCTCTTTTCTGACCCGACGACTTCCTCTTCTACCGTTGTCTCATCGCCCAGATGAATCGTGTAGCCGCCTTTCGCTTCTGCGTAGGTTGTAAAGTAAGCGTTCGCCTGCCGGATTCCGGCCGCCGCCACGGAAAGGACAGCCGCAGCCATGAGAACGCCGTATAACTTCTTTCTCATCTTACTGCCTCCTTATTCCTGTGTGCTTCCGGATGTCGGGCGGGTGTTGACGGAATCCCGGAAGGACCACCCGATCCGCTCATCGTTGCCGACAGATGCCTGGAAGTGGTTCTCGACCGATCCTCCGTCCTTGAACGTATCCGTGTAATCGTTTACAAAGGATACCTTCACCATCTCTTCTGCGTCTGTTGAGAAATCGTCCGGTATCACCGGAACAACAATGCTCTTTGTTTTATCATCCACCTTCACCTGAGACGCAAAATCTCCCAGCTCAGAGGTGTTTGCCGAAGCACCGGTATATTCATAATTTCCGCCCGTGTAGATCTCCTGAATCGTCACAAGCGCGCCGACCGGCAGATTGCCGATCGTCACCGGATCAGAAGTTCCCGCGCCGGTAAAGGCCATGGAGACGACGTCACTGTAAACATTCTTTCCCTCATAAACCGCGTCGACGCTGAAGACGAATGTGCCGGAGTCCGTGCGGTTGCTCAGCGTCTCGTAGTTCGTCAGTTCCTTCGTCAGCTGCAGCTTCCCGACCTGGAAGCCCTCGCCGGCCTTTGCTTTAATTTCGACGTTATTTACCCATTCTCCCGTGTC
>JAFVEX010000027.1 GCA_017475785.1 Eubacterium sp.
GTACTGCGGTTTGCCGTTCTTGCAGTTCTCACACATTCCACAGTGGGAAACCGGAAACATCGTGACCTTGTCACCGACCTTGTAGCCTGCCTTCGCGGCTTCATCGCTGAGTTCAACAATCACACCTGATCCCTCGTGTCCGAGAGGTGCCGGCGGCTGCGCGCCCATGACATTCTGCTCAACCTGATGCACGTCACTTGCGCAGATTGCCGCATATGCCATCTTGATTTTCACTTCGTTCGGCTTCACCTCCGGGATCTCAACATCTTTCAGCTCGATCTCCTTATCGTGCGTCCACCATAACTGTTTCATAGTAGCCATTTATTGTCCCTCCTGATATCTCCTCAGTTTGACAAATTCAATCGCATGGAAAAGTCAATTAATCAGTTAGCCATACCCTTCTGGCGAAGTCTCTCAACGATCTCATTGTAGGTCTTCTTATCCAGCTTGTAGCTGAACAGCGCGATTGCCGCAACGATGCAGCACAGTCCTACGAACATGTGAGAACCGAAGTTCATGGTGAAGAGTACGCGGTCAGTCTGCTCTCCGCCGGGCACATAGCCGACCTTGTCAAGGATCAGCGCCGCGCCGGAGATGGAAACCGCCTGCCCGACCTTCAGCATGAAATTGATGAAGGTGGAAAGGAAGCCAGCTGCGTAGATGCCGTATTTGTCATAGGTGTACTCTGCCGTGTCAGGCATCATGCCAAATACATTGCCGAGCATCATACCGGTTCCAAGTCCGACGATTGCCTGCAGCACATAGTAGATACCCTGAGCAGCGGAAGACTGGATCGGCAGGAAGAAGGAAAGGATAGAAGCAGCCGCAATAATGCTGAACGCAAGGCCGCCAAGCGTACCCTTGTTATTGAACTTCTTGACCAGGTAGGTGACGGAAAACGCGCCGACCATACCCATAATGGACCACAGTGTCTGTGTGTTCGCGTAGAGCAGCTCGTTCTTTGCATTGTAGGTGCAGAAGTACAGACGGAATGTCATACCGCCCTGGATAATTCCCCACGCAAGGTAAGCGATCGCGATCTGAATGACCGGCCAGTTGCCTGCCAGCGTCTTGAACTGCTTGATAAATCCGACTTTCTCACTCTTCTCGTCATCGATCTTGACGATTTCCTTTGTGGATACGCAGGTGATGATGAAGAACGGAACTGCCATCAGGGAGAAGCAGAGCGCGGCATTCCGGTATCCGCCCGCGCCGCCGCCGAAAGCGTTCACGACACGGAGTGTCATGAAGGAAAGAACCGTCATAGCCAGGAACGCGCCCGTCATACGATAACTGGACAGAGAGCTTCTTGTCTCGGTATCTCTGGTCATCAGTGCCGGCATAGCGGAATAAGTAACGTTAACCATCGTGTACAGAAGCACGAGGATAAAGTACATTCCAAGTCCCCACCAGGTACGGGCTGTTGTTGACCAGTTCGGGAACGTCGTAAAGGTCAGTACGTTAAAGATCAGCATCGGCACAAACGCGAAGATGATCCACGGACGATAGCGTCCCCATTTGGTATTCGTGTGGTCTGCCAGTGATCCGATAACCGGGTCATTGATGGCATCCCAGAACTTCGAGATAAAGATTACAAGACCGACGACCGCGCCCGGGATCAGCGCGATATCTGTCAGGAAAAACACCAGATAAGAGCCCACCAGAGACCAGCTCATGTTGCAGGCGAAGTCGCCGCAGGCATAACCGATCTTCTTGGGTACATTCAATTTGGTAAACTCATCAACCGGAGCTACTCTGCTGTTTTCATTGCTCATAGATAACCCTCCTCATTCAAAAATGAAAATCTGCCGGGAATAATACATTCTGCTGATACTCCAGAGCAGTTCAGCTCATCATCTCACGCGCGCACGCAGCGATTTCTTTGCCGGAATATCCGTACTTCGCCTGCTGCTCGTCGCCCGCGCCGAATCCCGCGTAAACCTGCGGAATACCGAACCGCCTGAACTGCTTCGGATAGAAATTGTTGTCCACGAAGTAGTCCGCGAGGGAGCTTGCCAGACCGCCGGACATCAGATGGTCTTCCCACACGATGATGCCTTTCGTCTCCTGAACAGCCTTCCTGACGGCTTCCTCATCAAACGGCTTGATCGTATACATGTCGATGACGCGCAGATCGATGCCCTCTTTTTTCAGTTCTTCAGCGACATCGAGTGCCTCGCCGACCATCTCGCCGTGGCAGATCACTGTGATATCCTTGCCGTCGCGCGCCGTGACGCTGCCGCCGATCTTAAACTCGATGGTGCCCGGCTCATAGAGCATACGGTCTTTCTTGCCCTGCGCGAGACGAATGTACATCGGTCCCTCGTAATCCATGGACAGCTTCAGGATGTCGCGGATCATATTCGGATCTCCGATGGAGACAACGGTCATATTGACCATGGACTTCAGGATCGCGATATCCTCCATTGCGTTGTGGGTGGAACCGCCGCCGGAAGTCAGGCCGCCGCCTGTTCCGATAATGCGGACCGGCAGATTCTGGTAGCACACATCCGTGCGAACCTGCTCGCATGCTCTCATGGACAGGAACGGAAGCATACCCATGACGACCGGAATATTGCCTTCAAGCGCGATACCCGCCGCGACGCCGATACAGTTCTGCTCGGCGATTCCGACATCAATGAAGCGCTCCGGGTAATTCTCTTTGAACTCAATCAGGCTCATTGCGACGTCAGGCGTGCAGACATAAAGCTTATCATTCTCCGCGCCGATCTCATTCAGCGTTGCGCCGATGACACTGCGGGCAGAAATCCATTCTCCGAAATTAAAAGATCCAGCCATTATTTTGCCTCCTTTCCGTATACGCGCTCGATGCTTGCGATTGCTCTCTCGTAGTCTTCCTGGTTCAGGCTGCCCGCGTGCCAGCCGATGTTGCGCTCCATGAAATCTACGCCTTTACCCTTAATGGTATTTGCGACGATTGCAGTCGGACGGTCAGAATCGGATGCCGGCAGATTATCCAGCGCGTCGACGATCTCTTCCATGTTGTGTCCGTCGATCTCAATGACATTGAAGCCGAACGCGCGCCACTTGTCAGCATAAGGATCCAGAACTGTCACTTCCTCGGTATGGCTGCACATCATCTGTTTGTTGCGGTCACAGACGACGATCAGATTGCCAAGCTCCTGCGATCTCGCCGCGATTGCGGCTTCCCAGATCGTTCCCTCGCAGGACTCACCGTCGCCGACCATGCAGAAGACACGGTGTTTCTGCTTTTTCGACTTCGCGGCGAACGCCATGCCGACTGCCATCGGAAGGCCATGGCCGAGAGATCCCGATGAGCACTCCAGCGCCGGAAGCTGTACGCGGCAAGGATGCATGCCGTAGGCGCTGTCGAGCTTTCCGTAGGTTCTGACGATCTCATCATAATCGAAGAAGCCTCTCAGGCACATTGCAATGTACATACAAACGGCGCCGTGCCCTTTGCTCAGGATAAAGCGGTCACGCTCCGGCATGCGGATGTCATCCGGATTAACATTCATTCCATAGTGGAACAGCCCGATCAGAAGATCGGTCATGGACAGGTCACCGCCGATATGAACTGCGCCTTCATACTGCACACAGAGATCCAGTAATTTTTTACGCATTTCAAATGCCAGATCCTCCAGGCGCACAACTTCTTGTCTGTCTGCCATACAAGCACCTCCTTAAAAACATTCAACACATAACATCTTTTATCCTGCAACACATCCCGCGTGGACGTATTGATTGATAATATATTAAAAAATCAAAAAAACTCTGTCGATTGCGTTTTAGGACGCGGTTGAACACAAAATGTCCTTTTTTGTGCAGTTTGTTAATGAAATAACACTTTTAATACATGTATCCGTCAGTATTCACAATATTTTTTCTTGAAAATTGTGCAAAATAACCATATACTTGAACAATCCACATGCAAAAAAGAGACATGCATTGACGGATTTGTCATGCATGCCATTGCATTACATAATTCCCTGATTTGGACATGATTGCGTCAAAGATGTCCCTAAACAGCATCTGAGTTATGCTAAACTATTGGTAAGAAACAAGATTTGCCGCAGGCATAGTCTCAGGGACGGCGTGTCGGCGCTGTCCGGAAAGGAAATGAGTATAATCAAAATCAGAGCTGCCGTTACGAATGCAAAAAGTGAGCCGTTCCAGATTCAGGATGTTAATCTTGAGGCGCCGAAATCTCATGAAATTCTGGTAAAGATGGTTGCCAGCGGCGTCTGCCACACAGATGAAGCCGTTCAACATCAGTTTATCCCGGTTCCGCTTCCAGCTGTTCTCGGACATGAGGGCGCGGGAATCGTCGAAGAAGTTGGTCCGGATGTGACAGAATTCAAGGTGGGTGACCGCGTCGGCGTGTCCTTCGGCTTCTGCGGCGTCTGCAAGAACTGCCGCTCAGGACATCCGGCAGCCTGCATCAATTTAAATAAGATTAATTTCGGAGGAATTCAGCCGGATGGAACAACCCGCATCTCTCTGCCGGACGGCCGCAAGCTGTCAACCTTCTTCGGACAGTCCTCTTTCTCAAGCCATATCGTTGTCAATGAGGCTGCTGCCATCAAGGTAGAGGATCCGGACATCGACCTCGGCCTGGTCGCGCCGATCGGCTGCGGTATCCAGACAGGCGCAGGCGCGGTGCTCAACGTCCTCCGCCCGGCATTCGGCTCCGCAATTGCCGTGTTCGGCTGCGGTACCGTCGGCATGAGCGCGATTATGGCTGCGAAGATCGCAGGCTGCGAAAAGATCATCGCGGTCGGCGGAAATCCGAAGAGCCTGGAGCTCGCCAAAGAGCTTGGCGCGACGCACACCATTAACCGCAAGGAATGTGATGACATCGTCGGCACCATCCACGAGCTGACAGACGGCGGATGTGATTACGCGATTGACACATCAGGAAACGCAGATTTCGTAAAGAAGATGCTCGGCAGCGTCGGTTTCCTCGGAAAAGGCGTCATTCTCGGCGCGACCGGCGAGGTGACATTCGATATTCAGACAGAGTTGATGGGCGACTTCAAGTCTCTGCTCGGCGTAGTAGAGGGAGACGCGATTCCGAAGCTGTTTATCCCGAAGCTGATCGAGTACTACAAGCAGGGACGCTTCCCGATCGACAAGCTGATCAAATTCTACAAATTTGAAGAGATCAACGAGGCGCTCGAGGCCTCCAGCCGCGGCGAGTGCATCAAAGCCGTCGTGCGCATGGACTAATATCCCTATACCCTTTTAGAACAAAGTGCGCATCTCCCCTCAATCACGAGGGGAACTGCGGACTTTGCGCGGCCCTGCTCGTCCAGTGGACGAGCGTTTAGGGCGGACCGAAGTGGAACGAAGACCGCTGCTGGTCA
>JAFVEX010000028.1 GCA_017475785.1 Eubacterium sp.
AGAAGCGCGAGGACGGCGCGCGCAGAAGACCTGCGAAGCCCGACAACAGAGCTGCTGCGCCCGCGCCGGATGTCAGCGGCGCGAAGCAGGGGCGCGGCGGCCGCGGTGATAAGGACAAGGATAAGAACAAGTCCCTGCGCAAGGAAAACAAATTTACAAACGACCGCGCGAACAGCCGCGGAAAACGCGGCAAGCAGGCCGAACAGCCCGCTATGACCAAACCTGTACGGAAAAAGGAAGAAAAGAAGGTCGAGAAGGTCAGAGAGATTCAGATTCCGGAAAAGCTGACGATCAGAGAGCTTGCGGAAAAGATGAAGGTCCAGGCCTCCGCGATCGTCAAGAAGCTGTTCATGGAAGGCCTGATGGTAACGGTCAACCAGGAGATCGACTTCGACAAGGCGGAAGAGATCGCGATGGATTACGATATCATCGCGGAGCATGAGGAGAAGGTCGATGTCATTGCTGAGCTTCTGAAGGACGAAGAAGACAACGAGGAAAAACTGATCACAAGGCCGCCGGTCGTCTGCGTCATGGGACACGTCAACCATGGTAAAACATCGCTTCTGGACGCGATCCGTGACACGCATGTTACAGACCGCGAGGCAGGCGGTATCACACAGAGCATCGGCGCATATGTAGTCGAGATCAATGGACAGAAGATCACGTTCCTGGATACGCCCGGCCACGAGGCGTTTACCGCGATGCGTATGCGCGGCGCGAACTCTACGGATATTGCGGTTCTTGTCGTCGCCGCAGACGACGGCGTCATGCCGCAGACTGTCGAGGCGATCAATCACGCGAAGGCAGCCGGCGTCGAGATCATCGTCGCAATCAACAAAATTGATAAGCCGAACGCGAATGTCGAGCGTGTCAAACAGGAACTCTCAGAGTACGAGCTGATTCCGGAGGACTGGGGCGGCAGCACGATATTTGCGCCTGTCTCCGCAAAGTCCCAGGAGGGTATTGACAACCTGCTCGAGATGATTCTGCTGACGGCAGAGGTGCTTGAGCTGAAGGCTGACCCGGACCGCAAGGCCCGCGCGCTGGTTCTTGAGGCGAAGCTGGATAAGGGCAAAGGTCCTGTCGCGAGTGTTCTCGTTCAGAAGGGAACCCTGCGTGTCGGCGATTACATTGCCTGCGGCGCGGCGTCCGGGCGCGTGCGCGCGATGATGGATGAAAACGGCCATCAGGTCAAGGCTGCCGGTCCTTCCAGACCGGTTGAGGTACAGGGTCTCTCAGAGGTGCCGAACGCCGGTGAAGTCCTGGTTGTCACAGACACAGACAAAGAAGCAAAG
This sequence comes from Eubacterium sp., assembly GCA_017475785.1. The sequence continues at coordinate 1,296 of JAFVEX010000028.1, forward strand.
AATATCGCCGCGACATTCGTTACAGAGAGCAGGAACAAGCTGCTTGAGGAGACGAGGTCCAGAATGTCCCTGGATGATCTGTTCAGCCAGATTCACGAGGGCGATGTCAAGGAACTGAACATTGTCGTCAAGGCAGATGTACAGGGCTCCGTAGAGGCAGTCAGACAGTCTCTGGAAAAACTGTCCAACGAAGAGGTCGCTGTCAAGATCGTGCACGGCGGCGTCGGAGCGATCAATGAGTCAGATGTGACGCTGGCAGCTGCTTCCAACGCGATTATCATCGGTTTTAACGTGAATCCTGACGCGACAGCCAAGGCAATCGCGCAGCAGGAGAAGATAGACGTGCGCCTGTACAAGGTTATTTACAAGGCGATCGAAGACGTAGAAGCCGCAATGAAGGGCATGCTTGCGCCGCTGATGGAGGAGAAGATCCTAGGCCACGCGGAAATCCGCCAGCTCTTCCGCGCTTCCGGTGTCGGAACCATTGCCGGAAGCTATGTGCTTGACGGCACCATCGAGCGCGGATGCATGGTCAGAATCATGCGCGGCAATAAAAAGGTATTTGAAGGCAATCTCGCTTCTCTGAAGCGCTTCAAAGACGACGTCAAGGAGGTTCGCAGCGGCTTTGAGTGCGGACTTGTGTTTGAAGACTTTAATGACGTCGAAGAATTTGACAAGGTCGAGGCGTACAAGATGGTCGAGGTGCCGCGCTGACAGAGGTCAGAATTATGAGAAAAAACAGTGTAAAAAACAATCGAATCAATGACGCGGTCATGCGGGAGCTGTCGGAGATTATCCGCGCGGAGCTGAAGGATCCCCGCATCGAGCCGATGACATCGGTCACGGCGGCAGAGGTTGCGCCGGATCTGAAGACCTGCAAGGTCTACGTCAGTGTGCTGGGGGACGCGCAGAAAAAAGCCCGGACACTGGAAGGTCTGGAGCGCTCCCGCGGGTTCATGCGCCGCATGCTGGCGCAGAATCTCAATCTGCGCCACACGCCGGAGCTGATTTTCCGTCTGGATGAGTCGATTGAGTACGGAAACCACATGTCACAGCTGAGTGATGAGGTCGTCGGCCAGGACCGCTTGACACAGGAGAGGCGTGACAGTCAGGGGGATCAGGATGAAAACAATTAATGTCAGTACAATTGCTTCATTTCTGGACGGAGTCCGGAGCATTGCCATTGCCGGGCACGTTAACCCGGACGGCGACTGTGTCGGTTCCTGCATGGCGATGTACTTGTATCTGACGGAAAACTACCCGCAGATTCATACGGACGTCTACATGCAGAAACCGAAGGATTCACTCTGCTGCCTGAAAGGAATGGATCAGATCCGCACAGAATGCGGCGCCGACGCTTCTTACGACCTGCTGATTCTGCTGGATATCAGCAGCACAGACAGGATCGGCGTCGCCGGCAGCCTTCTGGAAAAGACGGAGCGTGTGCTCTGCCTGGATCATCATAAGACAAACGAGGGAAGCTACACCTGGTTCTACAACGATCCGGACGCGAGCTCTGCCTGCGAGGTGATCTGGCGCTTTTTAGAGGAGGACAGGGTCTCTCTGGCCTGCGCGGAGGCGCTTTACCTCGGAATTGCCCACGACACAGGTGTTTTTCAGTATCAGAGTACGTCTCCAGAGACAATGCGGATCGCGGCGAAGCTGATGGAGAAGGGGGTTCGTTTTACAGAAATCCTCGATAAGACATATTATCAGAAGACCTACGCGGAGAACCAGATTCTCGCGCGGGCGCTGATGGAAAGCTTTACGCTCTATAACGGGCAGGTTATTGTCACTGCGATCAAATCAAAGACAATGAAGTTTTACGGACTTCATCCAAAGGATATGGACGGGATCGTAAACCAGCTGCGCAATACGGAAGGCGTCGAGGTCGCGATCTTTATGTATGAGACAGCCTGGCTCACCTATAAGGTAAGTCTGCGCTCGCGGACCTGGCTCGATGTCAGCAAGGTGGCGGCAGCTTTCGGCGGGGGCGGTCACAAGCACGCCGCAGGCTGTACAATGGAAGGCATGCACCGCGACGTCATCAATAACCTGTCTGATGAGTTGTTCAAACAATTTGAAGCACACAGTGCCGCGGCCGCTGAAGCAGCAGCGGAATGACCATATGATCAACGGAATTATTAACGTCTATAAGGAACCGGGATTTACCTCCCACGATGTGGTCGCAAAGCTGCGCGGCATTACGAAACAGAAAAAAATCGGGCACACAGGCACGCTTGATCCGGACGCGGCAGGCGTGCTTCCCGTCTGTCTGGGGCGCTCGACAAAAGCGGCCGGGCTCCTGACAGATGAGCGAAAGACGTATCAATGTGTATTGCTGCTGGGCAAAGTGACGGATACGCAGGACGCAGGCGGAAATCTGCTCCGGGAGTGTACGACAGAGGGGATCAGTGAGAGCCGGGCGCGGGAGGTCATCCTCTCGTTTCTGGGACCGCGCATGCAGATTCCCCCGATGTATTCTGCCCGCAAAATCAGCGGAAAACGTCTCTATGAGCTGGCCCGCGAGGGCAAGACAGTGGAGCGGGAGGCGCGTCCCGTGGTTTTCTATCGGATAGATATTCTGGAGACAGCATTGCCGCGCGTCACATTTTCTGTCACATGTTCCCGCGGTACATATATCCGGACGCTGTGCAATGATATCGGAGAGGCGCTTGGCTGCGGCGGGTGTATGGAGCACCTGGTGCGCACGCAGGTCGGCCCTTTTAGTCTGAATGACGCGCGAAAACTGGCGGAAATTGAGCAGCTGGCGGCGGATGGGACACTGGATCTCTGCGTGCAGCCGGTCGATCAGCTGTTTGAGGATCTGAAAGCGCTGCGCGCGCTGCCAGAGGGAGACCGCCTGCTCCACAACGGAAATCCGGTCGTGCCGGAACTGCTGGAAGAAGCCAGCCGCCTCACGCTGGAGCAGGAGGAGGCACCTCCGGAATCTGCAGGCAGGTACCGGATGTACGATTCCACAGGTGTGTTTGTCGGCCTTTTCTCCAGAAAGGGGAGCTGCCTGAGGCCGGAGACAATGTTTTATGAAAGACCGTAGGACCAGGCGTGACCGGCATACACGGGCGGGAACACCGGCAGACAAAAATATTAGCGAGTAGATACAGGACATGAATTATCTTAAGGAATTATCAGCATACAGAAACGCCGCGCCATCTGTGGTGACGCTGGGCAAATTCGACGGCGTGCATCTTGGCCATCGCCTGCTCCTTTCCAGTGTGCTGGAGAGCGGACGCCGGGAAGGTCTGGAAACCGTTGTCTTTACATTTGACGTGTCTCCTCAGGCGAAGCTCGGCGCGTCGCAGGCAAAATCGCTGATGACAAACCAGGAGCGGTTTTCTGTGCTGCAGCAGCTTGGCATTCAGACCCTGATCGAGTGCCCCTTTACGAAGGAAATACAGATGATGACCGCAGAGGCGTTCGTGCGGGAAGTGCTTCTGAATCTGCTGCACGCCTCAAAGGTAGTTGTGGGAGATGATTTTCACTTTGGCCGCGGCCGCGCCGGAAGTCCGGAATTTCTGCAGAAAATGGCAGAGACACTTCCCTTCAGGGTTCTGGTGATCGGCAAACGAAAGGATGCGGTAACCGGCAGAGAAATCAGCAGCACGTGGGTTCGGGAAGAACTGCTGGACGGCCAGATCGAGACCGTAAACCGGCTGCTGGGCGAGCCGTATTTTCTGCTGGGTGAAGTGGTGCACGGCCGCGCGCTTGGCCGCACGCTTGAGATACCGACGATCAACCAGATTCCGCGGCCAGATAAGCTGCTGCCGCCAAACGGGGTGTATTTCAGCCGCACCAGAATTAATGAAAAGACCTGGGACGGCATCACCAATATCGGCACGAAGCCGACGGTAAACGGAGAAGCAGTGACGGCTGAGACACATTTGTTTGACTGCGATGAGGATCTGTACGGGAAGACGGCGCGCGTGGAACTGCTGAGATTCCACCGGCATGAGCAGAAATTTTCATCGGTTCAGGCGCTGAAGGAGCAGATGCTCTCGGACATCCGGAGCGCCCGTGATTTCTTGACTGTGAAACTTTAATGTGCTAAAATCCTGAGTAGACAGAAGGTTCCTGACAAATCAAATTATTGATGGATTCAATCAGTGCTTTCCGGAAAAGAATGATCATTCAGGAGGAATCATGGGAAAAGATATTCACACAGAGGCAGTCAATGAGTTGTTCCGCGCGGTATTGACACTGGAGACCATTGAAGAGTGTTATACATTTTTTGAGGACGCGTGCACCATCAATGAGCTGCTGTCTCTGTCACAGCGGTTCGAGGTGGCCAGAATGCTGAAGCAGAAAAAGACCTATCTGGAAATCTCCCGGAAGACGGGCGCTTCCACAGCGACGATCAGCCGTGTAAACCGCTCGCTGATTTACGGGAATGACGGCTATGACCTCGTTCTGAAAAGAATGGGAGAAAATCTGCCAGAATAATTGCGGCCATCATCAGGACGCAGCCAAAGCGCTCGCGCACGCTGAAAATCTGCCCGAGGAACAGCCAGCCGGAAACCGCGCTGACGCAGGATTCCATGCTCATCAGCAGAGAGGCGACAGAAGGATTGAGCCCCTCCTGGCCGATGATCTGCAGGGTGTAGCCGATTCCGGCCGAAAAGATTCCCGAGTAGCAGAGCGGGAGCCAGGCTGCCGGGATTGCGTCCAGGTGAAAGCGGTTCCGCTCAAGAAACAGCACAAACAGCATGGACAGCGCGCCGGCGAAGAAGAACTGGACGCAGGCCATGCGGACACCGTCTGTCTTTGGCGCGTAGTGGTCAATCACAAGAATGTGGACAGCAAAAACAAAAGCACAGAGAAGCGTGAGAAAATCTCCTTTTCCGACGGAGAAGCCTTCTTTTACAGAAATCAGGTACAGGCCGGCGAGGGCGATGGCGACTGCCAGCCAGATAACTTTTGATACATTCCTGCCCAGTGCCAGTGAAATCACGGGAACCAGGATAATATAGAAGGCAGTAATGAAGCCGGATTTTCCGGCTGTCGTGTACTGAATACCGATTTGCTGGAGAGAACTGGCCGCGAAAAGGCAGATCCCGCAGAGAACGCCGCCTTTCAGATACAGGCGGCTGCCTGTTTTCTGCGGCAGATCGCCGCGCCTGCTGCCGCCAGTGCCGCGCGCGGCGTGTTTTTGGCGAATCAGGATGACCGGGATCAGGACGCAGCCGCCCATCAGCAGGCGCAGTCCGTTAAAGGTAAATGGTCCCAAGTAGTCCATTCCGACGCTCTGGGATACAAATGAGATCCCCCAGATTGTGGCGGTCAGAAGCAGCAGTAAAGAGTTTCGTATTTTCAGATTCATAGACCTTCCCTCCGATGGAGTATGATAACAGACTATCGGACAGGGATCAAGCGAAGAATCAGGCAGGGAGAGACAAATGATCGGGATCATCGACTACGATGCAGGAAATATCAGAAGCGTCGAAAAGGCGCTTCATTATCTTGGTGAAGATGCCGTACTGACCAGGGATCCTGACGTGCTCAGGGAGGCGAGAGGCGTCATTTTGCCCAGCGTAGGCAGCTTTGGCGACGCGATGGATAACCTGAAGAAATTCGGGCTGATTCCGGTGATTGAGGAAATTGCCGCGTCAGATAAGCCGTTTATCGGGATCTGCCTGGGACTTCAGCTGCTGTTTGAAGAGAGCGAGGAGAGCCCGGGAGCTGCAGGGCTTGGAATCCTGCAGGGAAAGATTCTCCGGATTCCTGACACGCCCGGCCTGAAAATTCCGCACATGGGCTGGAATGCCCTCCATCTGCAGAATGAAGGGCGTCTGTTTCAGGGAATTCCTGAGGAAACGTATGTGTATTTTGTCCACAGCTACTACCTGAAGGCGGCTGATCCGCAGATTGTCAGGGCGACGACACAGTACGGGACGGAGATACACGCGTCTGTGGAACAGGGAAATGTGTTTGGATGCCAGTTTCATCCGGAGAAGAGCTCGGACCGGGGACTGGAGATGCTGCGGAATTTCGCGGCTCTTTGCAGGTAAAACATTATGTCAGAAAATAAATTTACAAAACGAATTATTCCGTGCCTGGACGTGCACGCCGGCCGCGTCGTAAAAGGGGTTAATTTCGTAAATCTGCGCGACGCCGGAGACCCGGTGGAAATCGCGAAGGCATATGACCGCGCCGGAGCGGACGAGGTCACCTTTCTGGACATCACGGCTTCCAGTGACAACCGCGCGACGGTCGTCGACATGGTGCGTCAGGTAGCCGCAAATGTGTTTATTCCGTTTACTGTCGGCGGAGGAATCCGCACAGTAGATGATTTCCGCCTGCTGCTGAGGGAAGGGGCAGACAAAATATCAGTCAATTCTGCCGCTATCATGAACCCGGATCTGATCAGCGAAGCCGCATATAAATTCGGCAGCCAGTGTGTCGTGGTCGCGATCGACGCGCGCCGCCGCGCGGACGGAAGCGGATGGACTGTCTATAAGAATGGCGGGCGGGTCGACATGGGTCTGGACGCCATAGAGTGGGCCATTCAGGCAGAAAAGCGCGGGGCAGGAGAGATTCTGCTGACAAGTATGGACTGTGACGGGACGAAGGCGGGATATGATATCGAGCTGACAAGGAAAGTCGCCGACGCGGTCGGAATTCCCGTAATCGCCTCCGGCGGCGCGGGGACGCTCGATCACTTTCGCGAAGTGATGACGGACGGCGGCGCGGACGCTGCGCTCGCCGCTTCGCTGTTTCACTACAAGGAGCTGGAGATCTGCGAAGTAAAGCAGTATCTGCGTGAAAATGGCGTATCAGTGCGAATATAAAAAGGAGAATGCGAGATGCCGCCGATTACTGGTGCGTGGGAGGAGGCGCTCCGGCCGGAGTTCCGCAAACCCTACTACAAAAAGCTGTTTGAGACAGTGGGCCATGAATACCGCACAAAAGCGGTTTATCCCCCTGCAGACGAGATCTTTAACGCGTTTCATCTTACGCCGCTCGGGCAGGTGAAGGTGGTGATCCTCGGGCAGGATCCCTATCACGAGCCGGGACAGGCGGAGGGGCTGTGCTTTTCAGTAAAGCCCGGCGTCCAGATCCCGCCCTCTCTGGTGAATATTTATCAGGAGCTGCACGACGATCTCGGCTGCGCGATTCCAGACCACGGGAGCCTGGTGAAGTGGGCAGAGCAGGGCGTGTTGCTTCTGAATACTGTCCTGACCGTGCGCGCGCATCAGGCGAATTCACACAGGGATATCGGCTGGGAACAGTTTACGGATGCCGCGATCAGAATTGTTGAAGAACAGGACAGGCCGATCGTGTTTATTCTCTGGGGACGTCCTGCCCAGCGCAAAGCTGCGATGATCACCAATCCGAAGCATCTGGTGCTTCAGGCACCGCATCCGAGTCCGCTCTCGGCCTACAGAGGGTTCTTTGGGAGCAGGCCTTTTTCAAAAGCAAATGATTTTCTGCAGGCAAACGGGGTAAAACCTGTTGACTGGCAGATTGAGCCGATTTGAGGAAGCACTGGACGAAACCAGAGACTTCCCGATAAAAAAAGCAGGTTCAACAGATTATTATGGCTAAACGAAATACACTCGTCAAAAATGCGTCGATCCTGATGGTTGCCACCATGATCTCACGCATCATAGGGCTGATTTACCGCAGGCCGCTTGGCAGAGTTCTCGGCGCGGTTGGTCTGGGCTATTATGGAATTGCGAGCAGTCTTTACAGCATATTGCTGCTGATATCTTCCTACAGCATCCCCATGGCCGTCTCCAAGATCGTCTCGGAGCGGCTGGCACTCGGACAGTACAAGAACGCGCAAAAGGTTTTCCGCGGCGCGCTGATGTACGCGGCTCTTGTCGGCGGCGTGACGGCGCTGGTGGCGTTCTTTGCGGGCGGACTTCTTCTTCCGCAGAACCAGCCAAACGCGCTGCCCGCTCTGCGGATGCTGGCGCCGACGATCTTTTTGTCGGCGATCCTCGGCGTGCTGCGCGGCTATTTTCAGGCACATCACACCATGACGCCCACCTCTGTCTCGCAGATTGCGGAGCAGATCGTCAACGCGATCGTCAGTGTCGCGGCAGCCTGGCTGCTGATCCGGCATTTTGCGCCTGGCGGCGGCATTCCGGCGGCAATTTACGGTTCCGTGGGCGGCACGATGGGAACCGGGGCAGGCGTGCTGACAGGCCTTTTGTTCATGCTCTTTGTCTATCTGCTGAACCGGGGATATTTTAAGCGGGAGAGAAAGCGCGACCCGCACGGCGGAGATGAGACCTATCAGGATGTGTTCCGCGTCATTTTCCTTATGATCACGCCGATCATTTTTACGACCTTTGTCAACAATGCAGGGACGTATCTGGATGTACGTCTGTTTTCCACAATGCAGGGATGGAAGGGAATTAATGCAGAATCCATCATGGCTGCCTATGGAGAATACAGCAACTATTATCTGCCGGTGATCAACATTCCGCTCGCGCTGGCCTCTGCCAGCGCTTCTGCCATGATGCCGGAGGTCTCAGGAGAATATGCCCTGGGAGATCTCGACCGCGCGAATCACCAGATTTCGCAGACGATCCGCCTGACGATGTTTCTTTGCATTCCGTCGATGGTCGGCCTGACGGTGCTTGCTTTTCCGATTATGGGCGTCCTGTTTCCGACCGCTACCGAGCTCGGCGCGAGGCTGCTGCTGACAGGTTCGCTTTTCGTTCTGTTCGGTGCGCTTTCGACTATCACGGCCAGTGTGCTGCAGTCAATCGGCCGGCAGAGGACGGCGCTGATTAACGCGGCGGTTTCGCTGATTCTCAATCTGGTGATCCTTGCCATTATGCTGCTGATCGCCCCTGCGCTCGGAATATACACGGTCATGATTGCCAATCTGCTGTTCGCGGTATTCTATTCCATCCTGAACGGGCTGATGCTGCGCAAGCATCTTGGCTTCCGCAACGAGCTGAAGCAGACCTATCTGTTTCCGCTGCTCGCGTCCGCTGTGATGGGCGCGGCGGCATTCGGCATCTATCAGCTCCTGTTTCATCTGACCAGGAGGCCTTCTGTCGCGGTGATCATCGCGATTATCATCGCGGTTCCGGTGTATCTGGTTCTTTATGTGGTGGTCTCTGGAACGACACGCGAAGAAATGCTGCATTTTCCGATGGGGTCAAAGATCGTCCGGGCACTTGAGATGCTCCGGGTATACCGATGAAGACTGATCATAATTCCGCTCCATTCTGAAGATAGCAGGAACAAAAAGAAATGCTTCCAAACAGAAAGTGCATGTGCTATACTATAGCAAGCGAATCAAAAAAAGGAGGTAATCCCTGTGAAACATATTAAGACATTAAACACCAAAAGCCTTCAGTGTACTGTAAAAAAAGGCGGATGCGGCGAGTGCCAGACATCCTGCCAGTCCGCGTGCAAGACATCCTGTACAGTCGGAAATCAGGTATGTGAGCAGAAGAAAGCAGAGTAAACAGAAGGTTTTGAAAACGAGCTTCGTTTGAATGACGCATGGATGAGGTGTTTTGGTGCTTCTGATGACGCACCGGGACACCTCATATTGACGTCTGGATGAATCAGCGATTCGCTGGTTTGATTCATGGGAGGAAATAGATTGGTACATCTGTACAGGAATAATCAGTATAACATGGTTCTGGATGTCTGCAGCAGCGCGGTGCACGTCGTAGATGACGTCGTCTATGATGTGCTGGAAGTACTCTGCGGAATGGAAGAAACCGCGCTGGCGGGCGGGATCGGCACAGAGACTGTGCTCGGACTGGTGACGGAAGCGCTGGCGGGAAAATATCCAGAGCAGGAAATCCGTGAGGCGTGCGAAGAATGTGAAGCGCTCCGCGCCGCAGGCATGCTGTTTACGGAGGATGAATACAGGCCGGCTATTGAGGAATTTTCGCAGCGCGAGACAGTTGTAAAAGCCCTGTGCATTCACATCGCCCATGACTGCAATCTCGCCTGCCGGTACTGTTTTGCCGAGGAGGGCGAATACCACGGGCGCCGCGCGCTGATGTCGGCCGGCACCGGGCGGCAGGCACTGGATTTTCTCGTGGCGAATTCCGGAAACCGGCGGAATCTGGAGGTTGATTTCTTCGGCGGGGAGCCGACTCTGAACTGGCCGGTCGTGAAAGAACTGGTTCAATATGGAAGATCACTGGAAAAAGCACACGACAAGCGGTTCCGCTTTACGCTTACGACAAACGGGATTCTTTTGAATGAGGAGATCATGGAATTTTGCAACCGTGAGATGAGCAATGTCGTATTGAGCATCGACGGGCGGCAGCAGACAAACGACAGAATGCGCCCGTTCCGGGGAGGGCAGGGAAGCTACGCAGTGATCGTTCCGAAGTTCAGGAAATTCGCTGACAGCCGGAATCAGACGAATTATTACGTGCGCGGAACGTTCACACATTACAACCTGGACTTTGCCGCGGATGTCCTGCACCTGGCGGATCTCGGTTTTCAGCAGATCTCTGTGGAGCCGGTTGTCGCTCCGCCGGAGATGGATTACGCGATCAGAGAGGAGGATCTTCCTCTCATCATGGAGCAGTATGACCTGCTCGCAAAGGAAATCATCCGCAGACACAAGGAAGGCCGTCCGTTTAATTTCTTCCACTTTATGATTGATCTGGAAGGCGGACCCTGTGTATACAAGAGGCTCTCGGGGTGCGGCTCAGGGACGGAATACCTGGCTGTAACGCCCTGGGGAGATCTGTACCCGTGCCATCAGTTTGTCGGAATTGACTCATTCTGCATGGGAAATGTACGCGATGGTGTGTGCCGGCAGGATCTTGTCGGGCAGTTTAAGCGCTGCAATGTCTACGCAAAGAAGGAATGTGCCTCCTGCTTCTCCAGATTTTTCTGCAGCGGCGGCTGCGCGGCCAACGCGCATCACTTTACTGGTGATATCAACGGAAATTACGAAATCGGGTGTGCCATGCAGAAGAAGCGAGTAGAGTGCGCACTGATGATAAAAGCCGCGCTGGCTGACGATTAAAGCCGTGCTGGCTGACGATTAAAGCCGTGCCGGCTGACGATTAAAGCGGCACAATTTAAAAAAAACAGTTGAGAAACCGGACAAAGTTGTTTATTATATTTTAGTTGGAGTAAACTCTGAATATGGAGATCTCCGGCGCGCATGCAGAAGCATCGGGTTCTGCATAAAGAAGTCACTTACAGGAGTAAATGAGGTCATGAAGAAAAAACAAAGTATTATCGCATTAATCATTATGCTGGCTCTGACCGCGCTGCTCGGCTATACAGTTATTTTTGGCTGGGGAGAGAATCACACCGGAAGCGCGCGGCACATTCACACCGGCCTTGATCTGGCCGGAGGCGTCAGCATTACGTATGAGGCGACAGAGAGCAATCCCTCCAGCGAGGATATGGCAGACACGGTCTTCAAGCTCCAGCAGCGTGTTGACCAGTACAGCACCGAGGCGCACGCGTACAGACAGGGACTTAACCGTATCGCGGTTGAGATTCCCGGCGTCAGTGATGCTAATACGATTCTGGAAGAACTCGGAAAACCGGGCTCTCTGGAATTTCAGGATGAGGATGGAAACGTCGTTCTGGAAGGAACAGATGTAGCCGGCGCAGAAGGCGTGGCGACACAGAACCAGACGACAGGCGAGCATCAGTACATTGTTGAGTTGACGCTGACCTCTGAGGGCTCCACAAAATTTGCGGACGCGACAGGTGAAAACGTCGGCAAGCGGATCGCCATCGTATATGACGGGGAAGTGATCAGCAACCCGACCGTGCAGCAGAAGATTACCGGCGGCAAGGCACAGATCACAGGTATGAGTACGATCGAGGAGGCGAAGAACCTTGCCTCGAATATTCGTATCGGTTCACTTTCCCTGGAGCTCCGAGAGATTTATTCCAATGTCGTCGGCGCGCAGCTTGGCCAGGACGCGCTTTCCACAAGCGTAAAAGCAGGTATCATCGGTATCGCGATTGTCATCCTTCTGATGATCGTCCTGTTCAGGATTTCCGGTCTCGCGGCCGGCTGGGCACTGATCCTGTTCACGCTTCTGGACGTGGCCATGATCAACGCGTTTGAGATTACGCTGACGCTGCCTGGTATCGCAGGTGTCATCCTGACGATTGGTATGGCAGTGGACGCAAACGTCATCATCTTTACCCGCACAAAGGAAGAAATCGGCGCGGGAACAAGCATCCGGGGCGCGATCCGCGCCGGCTACAGCAAGGCGTTCTCCGCAATTCTGGACGGAAATGTCACGACGCTGATCGCGGCGGCAGTGCTGGCGATTCTGGGCACCGGTACCATTAAAGGATTTGCGTACACGCTGGCGATGGGTGTTATTATTTCCATGTTCAGCGCGCTGGTGCTTTCCCGTCTGTTTGTCAACATCTTCTACGGACTCGGCGCGAAGGATGAAAAATACTTTGGCAGAATCGGCGCCCGCACAGCGAAAAATATCGTAGGCAAACGTGTGATCGCGTTTACCCTCTCCATTATTCTGATCGCCCTCGGCCCGATCGGCATGGCGGTCAACAATGCGCGCAGCGGACGAGCGGTCAATTACAGCCTTGACTTTATCGGCGGAACTGCCACAACGGTAGATTTCGGAGAGGACGTCAGCCTGTCCGATCTTGACGCAAAGGTTCAGCCGGTTGTGCAGGATGTGACCGGAGACGCCAACATTCAGTTCCAGAAGGTGACATCCTCTAATCAGGTCATCATCAAGACCAGAGAGCTGTCCGTCGATGAGCGTGAGCAGCTGAACACAGCCCTCGCTGACAATTTTGAAAAGGTCAACGCCGATACCATTACCGCAGAGAATATTTCTTCGATCATCAGTGGAGAAATGCGCACAAACGCAGTGCGCGCCGTCATTATCGCGATTATCCTGATGCTCTTGTATATCTGGATTCGTTTCCGCGACCCGCGGTTTGCGACGGCGGCAGTTATCGCGCTGGCGCACGATATTCTGATCGTATTCATGTTCTATGTCGTCTCCCGGTTCTCCGTCGGAAGTACGTTTATCGCGGTCATGCTGACGATACTGGGATACTCGATTAACGCAACAATTGTCGTATTTGACAGAATCAGGGAATCCATGAACGCCCGCGGCGTCAGTCTGGCGAATACAGTCAACCAGGCCGTCACAGATACGATGACGAGAAGTATCTATACATCCCTGACAACACTGATCACACTGGTCGTGCTGTACATTATGGGAGTCCCGTCCGTCAAAGAGTTTTCACTGCCGATCATTATCGGTATTATCGCAGGTACCTATTCGTCCGTCCTGATCGCTTCTCCGGTCTGGTACACCTTTAAGACGAAGATCGGAAAGAACCGCGTAATCGATGTTCCTGCATCCGCACCCGCAGCCAGGGCGGCACAGACCCCTGAGCCGAACGAAGCTGTACAGAAGGCAGCCTCGGACACAGCGAATCATGTCAGCGCCGGGGAGGGCAAGAAGCAGAAGAAAGACCGCAGTGAGCTGCAGAGCATTAAGCCGAAACGCGGACGCAACCGCAGATGATTTGGCTGGAGGGCCAGCCATTGTGTTGCAGAATTCCGGGAGACGCATTGCGTCTTCCGGAATTTTTGAAATTGAAGTTTGTCGGGATCAGCAGGGTGACGAATTCAGTTTCCTCGTCTGCCCGCGAAAAGACCATCGAACCGCAGGCTAACCGTCTGTAGGCGTGCGGCCAATTCATCAAAGGCGACGATTCATTGCCCGCACGCTGACAGACGCTAAGTCTCCGTTTCTCCGATCTTTTCAGCAAGGGCATCCTCGGAAGCTGAAATTCGTCTTAATATGCCATCCCGACTGCACCCGCCGTAGGGCTGCAGA
>JAFVEX010000029.1 GCA_017475785.1 Eubacterium sp.
AGAAGCCCCGACAGCAGGATGATCGCAAGTCTGAGCCTGCGCATCCGCACGCCCACACTCCGCGCATGCCGCTCTCCCATCTGCAGGATCTGTGAGCCGGGGCGCAGAAAGCGCTCCCAGTGCCGGATCAGTTCCGGGTCAATATCCTTCGGGCTGTAGATCAGGGCAGACGGCATGTCAGGCACGATGCATCCTGTGCACTGGTACCGTCCAAGCAGGTCATAATCGACACGCAGCGGATCAAAGTAGAGCTTCCGGAAAAAGCGGTTGTTCAGCCTGTCCGGGGTAAGCCCCTGCAGTCCGCCTGCCTCCTGCACCTGCTCAAAAAATGCCACGTCTTCCAGAAGACGGCACTTCTTGGATTCCCACTCCTGATCAGGTGCCTCATGGCTCGCAAAAAGAATGCCGGCAGGCGCCTTCGGCAGGAGCCTCTGCGCGATCATCTCATAAGCGACGATACTTCCCATGCTGTATCCACATAACACATAATCCGGACTCTGCGCAGTTCCGGATTCCGCAGCTTCTCCAGATTCCGCAGCTTTACCAGATTCCGCGGCTTTACCAGATTCCACAGTTTCTCCGGACTCCGCGGTTTTCCCGGATCCCACAGCTTCTCCGGACTCCGCGGCTTCTCCGGATTCCGCAGCTTCTCCGGACTCCGCAGGTATTCTGGCTTCATTCAGAATATCGCTGATCTGCCGCGCGGCGTCCTCCACCATTTCCTGAAACTCTGTATAAAAGGAGTCTCTGCGACGCGTTCCGTGCCCTGCATACTCCACCGCGGTCACGTCATACTGCTCCGCTACATATGGCGCCAGAAAATCAAAGTCTGCCGCCGTCCCTCCGGCATACGGCAGACAGATCAGTTTTCGCTTCATCGCGTTCCTCCTAGCTTTTGTCCAATGTGCCTGAGCATATCGATGACAGGCACACTGAAAAAACATCACTTCCACTTTGGCGGTGAAATACATTTATTGATGGCAAGTGTAATTGGTTTTATGGAGAGAATCAGTGTCGCCGCGAGGGATGCGAGCAACACCAGCAGTGTGCTGTGTCCGACGCGCAGCACCCACTCTTTCCCGTGAAATGTTTTAAAGAACAGGTTCATCGGAATATAGTGCAGGATATAGACAGCCAGTGTCCTGCTGCCCAGTGTCGTAATAAAGCTGTGCACGGAAGGCATCAGCGCGATCAGGGCGATCACGAGCACCCCCGCGGCGGCGTACCAGCCGAGACGGAGGAAGGCACCCTGTGTGTTCATCTTTTCCAGGCTCTCATAAGCCCACTTGCCCTTCAGGATCTTCAGAACCCAGTTGATCCGCTCTATCTTCAGCACAATGAAAACAGCCGCTGCCGCCATGCAGACGCCGGACGCGATCTTGACCGGTTTCCGTCCGGTAAACGCAAGCAGCTTACCCGGATCCGTGTAATAGCCTGCCAGGAAAAAGGGATAAAACGTGAACAGCCGGGAAGCCGACAGCCAGGTATTGAAGGCCGGGGCGTAGCCGATCAGGCACGCCAGAATCACGGAAAATGTGAGTGTCCAGGCAGGATGGAACTGCCCGAGAAAGATCGTTGCCATATAGTAGACAAACAGGACAAACGCATACCACGAAATATCATTCATCTTCAGGACGTCCAGCGTCGCGTCGTGACTGTAGACCACGCGCAGCGCCAGAAGAACAAGCTTGATCATCAGAAACGCGACCAGATATCCGAAGATTTTGTCGTAGCGCTTCTGTTCGACCGTCCGGTTTGACATCAGGCCGGACAGAAACATAAATGCCGGCATGTGAAAGGAATAAATCAGAAAAATGACCCGCTGCGCGTTCGGAAGATCTTCGATCCGCGCGAGGAAATGCCCTGCCACGACGCAGAAAATCAGAAAAAATTTCAGATTGTCCCACTTCGCCACTCTCACCTTCATTCCTCATCCTCCGCTGTCATCTTGATCGTTTTGAGCACCAGCTTGCCCTTGCTGTTCTCCGCAATCGTCACGCCGCGCTGCACCAGGTCCCGTGTCTGGTCAAACACAAAAATATGAATGCCCTGGTTTTTAATCTCCGCGGCCTCGTCTCCGGCAAGCAGAGTCGTTCCGTCCGCCTTCGCGTAATTACAGCGCAGCGACACGGTCTTCCCGTTGCGCATCTCTGTATCATAGTCGACCGCGCTTTCGGACAGCTCCTCAAACTCGACGGTTCCGCCCTTGATGTGCGCCGCATAGTTTACGCCTGCCGCCGCATCCAGACCGCCAGTCAGCCCTGCCTGCGCAAGCGCGCCGTCAAGCTGTCTGTACGCCGGTTCTGCCGCGTCGGTGCCGTACATCACAAATACCTCATAGTCCGGGTCATCCAGCAATGAGAGAAATTCCTCCGGATCTGCGGTCGTCACCATGCGGTTCTGCTCCAGAATCCGGTGAAATACGGCCAGATCCGCCGCGTCCTTTTCTGTCAGGACAGCCTGATTGAACGATACCTTATCGCTGAGATATTCCGCCAGATAATCCGTCAGCTTCAGCGCGCCGTTCAGGTTCAGGTGCTCCTGATCCGCAAAGTCTTTTTTAGTACTGAGGCCTGCAGCCTCAAACAGCTTCTTTGTATTAAAATCCAGAAAATCCACGCCGTACTGCTCTGCCACTTCTGAGGCGCCCAGCATGCGCGTGTAGGTCCAGTCCTTCTTCGGCGTCTTGATCAGCGTCACCCGGACGCCGGCATCCTGAAACAGCTGAATCGTTTTTTCCAGATAAATCCGCTGATCCTCCTGCATAAGATCATATTCGTCAATCTGGCCTTCTTTTACCAGAATGCCCTTCTGCTTTTTTATCTTCAGGCGGGAGGTATTTCCGCGCAGCACAAACGGCGCTTCTTCTGTCAGGCCAAAATCTGCTGCTGTGAGATCGCTCCAGCGGTCGTGGTACTGAATGATCGGGAGCAGATGCGTCCACAGATGCTTAACTGCGGCCTTTTTCCCATTCTTGTGCATAATAATCTTCGAGGAGTCCGCCAGAAGCGTCAGCTTGTCCAGACTGAGCGGCGCGAGATCTGTCACACGATTAAACTGGCTGCTGTTAACCTGTTCATACAGGCTGCTCACGTCAATCAGGACGGCTTTCAGCTGCTGCGTCTTCAGGAGACGTTTTGCATAGTAATACGTGCATGCCATCGGCTGCGTGCCTGATGACGGGGAATACGCCGAAATCCCGTAGTTCTCCAGCAAATGCATGCAGGAGAAGCTTCTGATCGTCTGGCTGCTGCCCATGACCGCAAGCTCAATGCTGTTTTTTTCCAAATCATAGAATCCCTCAGCGACGTAGGTGTCGCCCAGGGATCCGTATTCAATCCACTTTTGCTGCAGAACCGGTGAGATCAACAATATCAGCAACAGTAATATCAGCGAAAAACAGACCGGTTTTAAAATGTGCGTGAATCTTTTTTGCACAATCAGTACTCCATATAAACGAATGACGAAGCGCTGTATCCGGGACCGTATATTCCAAATACCAGAATTACCAGTACCGCCAGGAGGCAGACGCCCCACCGGAAGACGAGATTCTGTCTCCCGAGCGTGTCACGGACCGGCCTTCTCATCTGCATCATGCTGACCGCGCCAAAAACAGCGATCGCCGCGAGCGCGACGCCGAAATTCTTCCAGTCAAGACCATACTGAAACAGCGTGTCGTCAAACAGTGCCCACGGCTGCAGGTGCAGCAGCGCGCGCCGGAAGAAATCCCAGCTCTTGTGCAGGGTGCCCGGTCTGGTCAGCAGACGGCCGCCGGCGAAGATCAGCATCGTGCGGACAGTCTGAAAGGCTTTCCAGCTCCACGCCTCTGTATTGATCCCGGCCTTGACGGCAGCTTCATGCGCCGCGTCACCAAATACGACGGCCATAAAAATCCAGCACGCGTAGTAGACGCCCCAGGCGAGGTATGTCTTGCCGGTTCCGTGCCAGAGTCCCGTCAGAACCCAGGTGATAAACACAGGCAGTATTGTGACGAGCCCGCGCGTCAGACCTTTTGAGAGCTGCTTCTTAGAGCAGAAGCGGCTGATGTTTTTGACGCGCTTCGACGTAGAAATCGAGTAATACACATAATCGCGGAACCATCCACCCAGAGACATGTGCCACCTGCGCCAGAACTCCACGATGGATTTCGACGAGAATGGATGGTCGAAGTTCAGATCCATCTCGATCCCCATGATTTCTGACGCGCCGCGCGCGATATCCATGCAACCTGAGAAGTCCGCATAGATAAACACAACGTCAAACAGAATCGCGATCCACACAATTGCGCCGGAGGTCTCCGCGGCATTCCCCTTATAGACAGAGGAAATGTAGAGATCCAGACGGTCTGCGATCACGAGCTTTTTGAAAAAGCCCCACACCATCAGCTGGATGCCCTTGCACGCCCTGTCATAGTCAAACCGGAAGGTTCCCTTCAGGCGCTCGCCGAGTCTTCCATACCGCTCGATCGGTCCCTGAAGGATGTGCAGGAAATAGATTTCAAACAGCAAAAAACGCGCGTAGTTCTTTTCATAAGCTACACGCTGCCAGTACACATCCAGCACATATCCGATTGCCGAAAACGTATAATATGAGATGCCGAGCGGCATGATCAGCGCCGCTGCAGTAAACCCGCCTGCTCCTCCGAGATGGACCAGCAGGCTGTTGATCGGCGACACAAAGAAGCGTGTAAATTTGAATACACACAAAATCCCGATGTTCAGCACCAGGAGCGCCGTCATTACTTTTCTGCATCTGGCCTTCGCCGCGTTTTTGATTGCCTTTTTCTGTTTCCGGTCCGAGGCCTTCTCCTGCTCAAGGCCGGCCGCCTCATAGATCTGCCCCATCTTTCTGGCGCCGAGCCAGACCGACATGGATGTGACAAAGATCCAGACATACCCCCTGACGCCGGAGAAGCCGTAGAACGCAATACTCATAATCAGCAGCGCGATCCACCTGTGCTTCACCGGAAACAGGTAAAAGAGGACAATTGTCGCGATCAGAAAGACCAGAAAATTAATCTGTATATAAGTCATAAACGATCAGATTACTCCATCATCTCCTGAATCATTTCCCACATCGCTTCCACGGAATCCAGATTCTCTGGCGTTACATATTCCATGTCGATTTCAATATCGAATTCTTCTTCCAGCTCCGCGAGGATCGAGGTGATATCGATCGAATCAATCACTTTGTCCGTCACAAGCTTTTTGCTGCTGGTAAAATCGACATTCGGGTTGACACGCTTCAGTGCTTCTAATAAACGTTCCATACTGCTCTCCTTAATCTGTTCTGTATGATCTGTATGGTTTCTTCCTGGCTCTTTTCTACAGGGCTGGATTCTTCAAGGCTGGATTCTTCAAGGCTGGTTTCTTCAGGGCCGTTTTTTTCAGGGCTCTTTTTCTTCAGGGCCGTTTTCTTCAGGGACTGTTTTCTCAGGACAGTTCCTTGTAGACGATCTTGCCCGAGTCATTACGCGGGATCTCGTCGATCTGGATAATGCGGATCGCGCGCTGATTGATGTGTGTTCTTGTGATCAGGAACCGCTCAATCCCCGAGCCGAATCTCGCGTCGGTAACATAGACCTTGAGCGCGTTGTCGTCGCCGCTGCACGCACAGTCCACATCCGGGAACTCCAGGCGGATCATCCGCTCGACCTCATCCAGGTTGACGCGGTTTCCAAACAGCTTCAGGAAGCGTTTTTTGCGCCCGACGATATAATAATAGCCGTCTGCGTCGCGCTTTGCCATGTCGCCGGTCTCCAGCCGCCCGCCGCGCTCGTCACCCTTTGCCAGATCCTCGCGCGCCTCCGCGTAGCCGAGCGTCACGTTGGGGCCTTCGTAGACAAGCTCTCCGACCACGTCCACCTCATCCGTGGCGTTTCCGGAGGCGTCGATCAGCTCGAACCGGCCGCCCGGAATCGGGATGCCCATGCTGCCGGTCTTCTCAAGCGCTTTCGCGTAAGGAAGATATCCCATCCTCGCGGTCGCCTCTGTCTGCCCGTACATGACGACAAAGTGCTTGCCGTTCGCCTCGGCGTATTCCGCGTACTCCCTGTGCAGCTCCGGCAGAAGCTTACCGCCGGCCTGTGTCATTGTCTTCAGAGCCGGGAGATCCATCCGGAAGAACCGGATCCGCTTCAGCATCTCATAGGTATACGGAACGCCCGCGATCGAGGTCGCGCCGTTTTCCTTCATAAAGGACCAGAACGCTTTGCTGATGACTGACTCCCTTGTCAGCAGGATACAGGCACCTGCCTGCATATGGGAATTGATCACCGAAAGCCCGTAGGTATAATTCATCGGAAGCGTCGTGACCGGGCGCTCGTTCTCGTCGATCTCCAGGTACTCCACGATCGATTCCGCGTTGGACTGAATATTCTGATAGCTCTGGCGCACCAGCTTCGGGCTGCCGGTCGATCCGGACGTCGTGAGAAGCAGTCCGAGATCTTCAAACAGCTCCGGCGCCTCCTGGAAATTCGTTTTCAGCAGCGTGTAGCCCCACTTTTCTCCGGCCGTCTCCCAGTCGGGATAGCGCTCACGCAGCTCTGAAGGCAAAAACACCCAGCCCGGCTGATACCGGCTGATCAGATCCGCGAGCAGATCTTCATTTGTTCCCGCGTCCAGCAGGAGCGGGACGATCCGGTTGTGAAGACAGGAGAGATAACTGGCCACAGAGCCAATGACACTTTCACAGAGACAAAAAGCGAGCGAACGTGCCGGAATGATACTGCCCACCCAGGATGCATATTCGCTCAGCTGTTCATACGTTACACGGTTTCCGTCATCCTGCAGAAGTGCTGTTCTGGCGCCGAATGACTGCAAACGATCAAAAAAATACACGTGACACCTCCCACATGGTATTAAAGGCAGGACAGGTACTCCTAATCTGTAATACTATAACAAAATTCACCAGATATTTCAATGAATAGTTTCCTGTCTCCGTTTTCTGTGTTAAAATAAGGTTCGATCAAAAACCCGGAGGTTTCCATATGTCTGTCAAGACAAAACATCTGATAAGAGTTATCTGTTTTCTGCTGATTTTCGCGCTTCTGTTTCTGGGCGCGCAGAGAATTCTGCAGTCTAAGTGGGATACGTTCGGCACGAACGGTGATAAATATATTGTGCAGCAGTTCAATTCTCTTAAGAAAAACTCTGTTGAGCTTGCCATCATGGGCAGCAGCCAGGCGGTCCAGGGCGTCTCTTCCATGCGGTTCCTGGAGGCGCATCAGATCAGCGCGTTCAGCACCGCAGGCGCGATCCAGCCGACAGACTGCATGTATTACTACACAAAGCAGCTGCTGAAGAAGCAGCAGCTCAAGGCCGTACTGATTGACACCAGCATGCTGTTTGAGGAACCGCTGGAGCGCGGCTTCCGCAGAGTCTCCGACTTTATCCCCTTCAGCGCGGATAAGATGGAATTGATACTGAATTATTCCCGCTACAACCTCGCGAACAAAGGAAGCGGTTCGGCCGTCCGGAAATTCTGGTCTTACATGTTCCCGATCATGCAGTTCCACGACCGCTGGGAGGAGCTTGGAAAATCAGATTTCACGGATGAAGGAGCGTCTCCGTTTGTTTTCCGCGGTAATACTTCCCTGTTCAAGCGTGTCCCCCAGGATCTGGAGAAGATTCTGGTGGATGATAAGGAAGCTGATCCGGACCTGAAGTACGACGACTATGAGCTGACGTATTTCCGGAAAACGCTGGACGCCCTGCAGAAGGCAGGCGTCAAAACCGTCCTGTTTAAGACGCCGAAGACGAGCTGGACGCGCGCGCACTATGAAGGCGCTCAGGCAATCGCCGATGAATACGGACTGGATTACATCGATTTCAATCTCAGAGAATATTATGAGGCGGCAGGAATCGACGGCGCGACAGACTTTAGCGACCGCGATCACCTGAACTATCACGGCTCCTTCAAGCTGACCGATTATCTGGCTGAATATCTTAAGGCGCAGGTATCATTCACGCCTGCAGTGCCGGACGCCGCCGAGCAGAAACGGCTGGAGGTCTTCCACCGCTACAATATCGCGGCAGATCTGATCATGACAAATGACATCTCAGAACTGATTGCGTCCGCAGATCAGGAAGGTTTTGAACTGCTTGTACAGATTGACGCCGGGTCTGAGCTTCCGGAGGCGCTCCGCGCCGCCCTGTCTGACGCAGGGCTGCACGTGGATACCGCCGGAGCGGACGGCCAGAATTATATCGCGCGCGTCTCCGGCGGCACGCTCGTCCACGAGCAGCAGTCTGGAGGCATGATCACCTACGACGCAGTCATGGAAGGCGAAGACGCGCTCAACACCGTTCACATAGAAAGCGACGCCGGGAAGAAAGGCGTCATCCAGCTGAATGGCAGTGATATTAAACTGAAGTCCCGCGGCGCGCATATCCTTGCGTACGCGCCGGAATGGGCCGCGTCCATGCGCGTCACGACCATTACCTCACAGGAGGATGGATCCATTGTCCTGGCAGATTCTGCTCTGCCCACGCCAACAACAGAAGAGGAGGCCTGAGCCCCCTCTTCTTTCTTTTTTCTGTCGTTTCTGTTTTATCCCTTATTGTATTTTTTCTGTTCCTTCAGCTCCAGCATCTCCCGCAGGTACCGGTAAATTCTCGCGCTGTTCTGGTCATCCGTGTAGGCAAAGTATTTCCGGTAATCCGCAAGATCCTTTTCCGGAAGACGGAAATCCTCCGCGATCATTTCCTCAAGCAGTGTCAGCAGCTCATCCGGATCCTCTGTCCGCCTGCCGAACAGCTCTGTCCGCATATCGATATAGCTGCCGTTTGTCTCATTGTACTTGTCCAGGTCAAACTGGTAGAACAGCACCGGCTTTTTCTGATAATACATATCCCAGCAGACACTGGAGTAATCCGTGATCAGCATGCGCGCGCGCATCATGATCTCGTTGAGCGGCTCTTCTCCAAAGCGCACCAGACGTACCCTGTCGCTCTGCGGGCGGTCTGTCAGGAATGTCTCGATATAGCCGGCAAACTTCGGGTGCAGGTAAAAGAGCATGTCGCAGTTTGTCCGTTCCAGCAGCTCCGCAAGCTTTTCACTCTTGAGCAGAGCACTGTAATTCCTGAAATAATCACTCTCGATGAACGCCTCCGGCTGCACTTCCTCGAGCCATCCGCGCCAGGTCGGCATCATCAGGATGGTGCGGTCTGCCTCTGTGCTCTTGTCCTCGAGCACATCCCATCTGGAAAAGCCGGTGATCGGAATTTTTTCCGCGTGATACCCGAAGTTGTTCAGGATAATCTCATGCTCAAACTTCGAGGTCGTAACAAAGTAGTGCATCCTGTATCCGGCCCGGACGCCGAAGATCGCGTGATCCTGCTTCAGCGCAGTGACGCCGTGCTGCAGGAACATAGTCTCGATTTTGCGCATCCGCTTGCGCATCAGGCTCACCTTCGCCCTCCAGATATAGAGGTGCATCTTGGATTCCGAGCCGATGTACAGCTGCGCGGACAGCAGATACAGGAGGTGCCGGAAACTCATGAACGGAATCACATTTCTGCCATACATGCTGACGCGGTCCCAGTCCGGTGAATCCTTCTTCATGACATAATAGATTTCCCGCTTTTCCTTTTCAGGAAGCTGCTCCATGCAGTATTTAAAGAAGAAATACCCGTTATCCTGCGCGGTATTGCACTGCTTTTCATAGACGAGCCAGATGTTCCTTCTGCGCAGGAAGACGCCGAAAATCTTGTAGATTCCATAGGCAAATGCCTCCCGGATAATCTGCCAGCGTCCGTCATACGGACTGCTCTCACGGTAGGTATAAGCAAGGAAGCCGCCGTAGCGGTACTGCGGGAACGTGATGTGCGTGTCACTCACCTGATACTGCAGATTGCGCAGGTAGAACCAGAGCTTCCACCGCTTCGACGCGAAATGCGGGCGCAGGCGGTAGGTCACGCCATTCCACTCACAGATGACAAACGGATCCCAGTAAACTTCCTTCAGAATCTGCCCGCCGAAATCAAATACTGTTTTGACCAGAATCCCGTCCGGGTGCGTGCCCAACGTGAAATCGACGGTGCGGTAAAGCTCGTCTTTGCTGCGGTGCTTCAGCACAACACCTGTGATGTGCAGACCCGGGATCGCGGGAATCACGACGTCGGTATACGCCCTGGTTCCTTTTGCCCGGTAGGAGACGATTGTCGCCCAGGTCTGCCGCCCGAGACCTCCGATGGTGCGGCTCTTTGCCGCGTAGAAGCTGTCCATCCAGCTCCGTTTAAACGGAACAAGTGAGAGCACGAGCTCCTCTCCCGTCTCCGGATCGGGATCCACCGGCACCGGCTCACAGAAGCAGTCTGTTTTGCGCGCTTTATAGATCGAGTCGATATCATACTTTGCGTAGTCCGGATCTTCAAACAGGCACAGCTGCTGCTCACCGGTACTGCGCACGCGGACGGAGCCGGCGATTTTGTGGTTTTTGTTATTGGGAAGCTTTGCGGCAATCACCCTCGCCTGCTCCTGCCATACGCCGCTGCCGCTGTCTGCGTCAAACGCGGCGATGATCTCCGTCCCTTTATTGACCAGCAGGATTTTTTCCAGACTGTACTGCTCCTTGTCCAGCAGTGTCAGTTTAAACGTGCTGCCTTCCTGCTCCAGCTTTGCCTTCAGCCAAATTGGCTCGCCCGCCCGGATCGAACACCCCTCCTCCGGCGCGAACATCTTCGTGACAAACTCTTCCTCGACCGGCAGGTTTGAAAACAGCCTCCTGATTTCCCTCTGGTGAAGCTTTTTGCGCGTGTGACCGATGTTCAGGAACTGCAGCACAAACTCCAGCTTCGTCATCGGCGTAGCGTCTGTCCGGATGACATACTCAAACGCGTCATTATACGTCTCATAGAGCGGCGTCCGCAGCGCGTTCGTAAATTTCGCGCGCTGCAGGATGACCACATCATCCGGGCCGGTACTCTGGCGCAGAAGCTCCAGATCCCGCTCGTTTTTTGTCACCTCAGGCTCCAGCACCCTGCGGGTCACCTCGCAGTTCCGGCTGTAATCTTCCACCTTCAGGACATCCTCCCGTCCGTGGAGAATGACGTCCAGCAAATCTCCCGGCGTCGTCGGGGTATCATATCCGATAAAACGATCACAGTAGGAAGGCACATTGTAGGTACAGGCGACCGGCCTGCTGCCGGAAAGATATTCGCACAGCTCTTCCGTCGTGTTTGCCGTCAGGAACGGCAGCTCCTTGATGTCCAGATACATCCCGCGCTCGCGCATGTATTCCTCAAAATCGTAGAGGAACAGGATAATCGGCTTCCGCGTGATGCTGTAATCAAACATGACACTGGAATAGTCCGTAATCAGCGCGTCGCAGCAGTTCAGGAAAGCGTAATTGTTGCAGTCCTGCGGAAACTGCCGGATATGTTTGTAATTGTCCAGCCCCTTCATGCCGCGCATGAGCTGATGGAAGTTTACATACAGCATCGTGTCTTCCGTCAGGACTTCATCAATCCGGTCCAGCATGCCGCGAAGCTCCGCCTCATAGGCGGGATCCACCGCCGAGCTGCTGGTGCCCCGCCAGGTCGGCATGTAGGCAAACAGCTTCTTTCCCTCCAGATTGTACCGCGCGCGGACAGCCTTCGCGTCCTCCTGGTCAAAGAAAATACTGTTCCGCGGATAACCGCAAAGAACGGTTTTCCCCGTGAAAAGATTCGTCAGGTTGTAATCCCGCATAATCGCGTCACGCGTGTACTCGTTCGGGAACATGATGTGGCTGGCCTGCAGGAAGGTATGCTGCGCATAGAACATCGATTCAAGGCCTTCGCGCATCTGCTTGCCGAGCGTCTTGAGCGGCGTGCCGTGCCACGTCTGCAGATAGACCTGTCCGTCCTTGCGGATGTGGTAGGAGGGGAAGGAATTGTTGTTAATCAGATATTTTGCGGAAGCAAGCAGCTCCAGATATTCATCCGAATCAACAGACACCAGCTTAACCGGAAGCTGATGTTCCCGGACAAATTCCTCATGCTCTTTGATTTTTCCGTCAGAAGTGCTGTAATAGATCTCATAGTTCCCGCACTCTGCCCGCTTCATCAGGTCAAGAAGCATAAAATAAGATGAGTCCGAAATACTCTGGCCGTGGAACGATTCAAACAGAATCCTGTTCTCCACAACCTTGCATTTTTTGTAGTATTTCGCGTAGCGAAAGCGGGGGGACTTCAGTTTGCGCAGTCCTTCTCGAATTCTTTTGAGCATGTCGTCTGATCTCCTGTATCGTCTTAATTTTCATGGAAGCGCCGGTCTGGTTAATTAAAAACCGATGTACTGGTTCTCACCGTTTGTATCGATCCGTACTTCCTTATCAGGCGGCTGTTCTGAGTTTTGTACTTTCTTCACAGTCACATGGATTCCGTTATCTTTAACAGTGTACCATATTTGCCGGGATTTCGGAACCAGAGACTTGACGAACACACGCATTCTTCGCTAGTATGGAGGTATTATAGGAGACGAACGAAGCGGAAAAGCCATCTGTCGTCTCCCCAAGGAAGATGAGGAGGCTGCAGCTGACATGGAACAGACACGAACCGGAACACTGACTGTCATCATTCCGGCATACAACGAAGCGGATAACATCCTTCCGGCGTCAGAAACCGTTACTTCTGTTCTCGAGGAGGCCCGCATTTCACATGTGATTTTGTTTGTCGATGACGGTTCCTCGGACGGTACCTGGGCCGCCATACAGGAGGCAAGCAGAAGAAACCCGCATGTCAGCGGCCTGCACTTTTCAAGAAATTTCGGAAAGGAGGGTGCGATCGCGGCCGGGCTGTGCAACGCAAAGACAGAGTGCGCGGCTGTAATGGACTGCGACCTGCAGCACCCGCCGGAAAAGCTCGCGGAAATGTACGCGCTCTGGCAGGAAGGATTTGACGTCGTGGAGGGCATCAAATCAGACCGGGGCAAGGAGTCCCGCTTCCACGCCGCCGCCTCCCACGCCTTTTACAGAAGCATCAGCAGGATGGCTGATCTCGATCTCGAAAACGCCTCCGACTTCAAGCTGCTGGATAAGAAGGTCATCCGCATCCTGCGGGATATGCCCGAGCGGACTCCTTTCTTCCGCGCCGCAACCTTCTGGGTCGGCTTCCGCCGCGCGTCCGTAACCTATGAAGTGCAGGAGCGCGCAAACGGCTCCTCAAAGTGGTCCGGACGTCAGCTTGTGCGCTACGCGGTCAACAACATCGCCGCCTTCTCCAGCGCGCCGATGAAGCTGGTCCTCTATCTGGGGATCTTCATGCTGATATTTGACGGAATCTTCGGCGTCATCGCGCTTGTGCAGAAAATCATGGGAATCGCCGTGAGTGGCTTTACGACCACCATTCTCCTCCAGGTATTTATCGGCGCTGTCATGATCATCAGCATCGGCATCGTCGGCTATTACATCGCCAGAATTTACACAGAGATACAGGGGCGGCCGCGCTTTATCGTGTCCGAATCCTGCGGAAAAGATACAGAAGACTACAGGGCCGTCGGATGACCGACGGCCCTGCAGTCTTCTTTTTTTGACAGGTGCCGCCGCACAAAGCATCTTCGTGCGAAAGTCCCTGTCGTGGAAATACCCGAGGTTCCCTTATTCCCACCACTTGTTCCAGGAAATAACGGTATAGCTCCGCTTCTTTCCGGCGCCAAGATGGCTGTTGAACGTAAACCAGCTCTTCAGGTTTCCGCTGGTAACATAGGACTGGGAGCGGTTGTTGGAATCCGCCACCGCGAATTTTCCGTTTTTATATCCGTGAATGAGAATCCAGTGGGTGTGTCCGGTTGCTCCAGTGTCTCCGCCGCGCGTGTTCCCGCCGCCTCCGTAAATGGACCGTTTTACCCAGACAATTACCATGCGGCCGCGCAGCATGTGATCAATCAGCTGCCTGCGCGTCATGGTCGTCACTTTGCCCTGCAGGCCAAACGCCTTTGCGCACTTTACACTGAACATCGTTTTATATGTCGTGCCGGTGAAGTCATATCTGGGAGAATTAAATCTTGTCGGAAGCACCAGCCTGCCCGTCTTGGCGCTGATTGCCATCGCCGCGGCGCAGAGCCCGCACCCGCAGGCCGCAAGCCGATAATACGTATAGGATCTGGCAGAGACGATCTCCCGATGAGTCCACTGTCCATTGATCAGAATGCCGCGCGCC
>JAFVEX010000030.1 GCA_017475785.1 Eubacterium sp.
GGCATTCAGATCCAGAATCATCATGTCCGCGCCTTCTTTTGCGTATTCCAGAGCGATTCCTTTTCCGATTCCCTGTCCCGCGCCTGTAACGATTGCGATTTTTCCTTCCAGCCTCATGTTCATTTCCTCCATTTTTTTCTGGATCCTTCCTCTGTGATTCCCAGATCCTATCAATCTACCTACTTTAATGTATGTTTTGCTTTGTTTTCATTTTATGTTTTGGTTGTTTTCATTTTTGTTTTCTTTAGTTGCGATTATATTCTAACCGTATACGCTTGTCAATACCTGTTTTTAATTTTTTTCACAAAACATGTTTTTTCAGCAAAATCTCAATATCGACCTGATAAAAGCCTTTTGTTTTCAACATTTTTCAATTCTCAGAACCGATTGTTCGCTTTGAAACCATCCTGTGTTTTGTTTTTGTTTTCATTGTTTTGTTTTTGTTTGATTTCACTATTGTTTTTACAAGGAATGTGCGTTACAATAGACTCCGGAAGCTATTCGATGAATACAGGAGTTACTTATGACCATTCGACAAATCGCTGAATTATACGGCGTGGCTCCTTCCACTGTGTCGGTTGTCCTGAACAACCGTCCGGGTGTACGCAAGGAGATGCGGGACAAGCTGGAAGCCGCGCTGATTGAAAACGGCTATACAATTAAGAACAAAAAAAACGAGCACAAAGGCTCAATTCTCTTTATCTATTATAAAAGCACTGATTATCTGGCCGCCCGAAAGGACAACACACTCTCCTCGATCCTGCTGGGACTCGAGGAGGTCTGCGCGCAGAATAACTATTCCTTTGCGCTGGCAAACGCAACCCCGGACACCATCGACCAGGTGCTTGCGTCTGCATCTGACGAACACAAGGGAATTGTCTTTCTCGGTACCGAATATTATGACCAGCCGGGCAGATGCCTGCTCCACGCAGAGATCCCTCTGGTGATACTGGACGCGTTTCTGCCGGAGCACCCGCTGAATTCCGTTAACATGAACAACAGCTATGGCATCCATCAGGCGATTTCTCTGCTGGCAGAGAACGGTCACCGGCAAATCGGCTATCTGAAAAGCCGGCTGGAGTTCGGATGTCTCCGCGACAGGGCAAACTGCATCTATTCTTCTATGCACATGCTGGGGCTTGACAGCCCATGCTGCGTGATCCCCGTCAGTCAGGAGTCCACCGTCATCCAGGAAGAAATCCGCTCCTGGATCGATTCCGGCGCAGACGTTCCGACCGCCTTTATCGCCGACAACGACACGATCGCCGTCTCGTCCATGCAGGTGCTGCAGGAGAAGGGATACCGCATCCCGGACGATATCTCGATCATCGGGTTTGACGACTCAGAAATCTGTACCATCATCCAGCCGCACCTGACGACGCTCCGGGCAAATCTCAAGGAAATGGCCCGCCAGGCCGCCCAGCGGCTCGTCACCATGATCGAGGACAGACCAGGCGGATATATCCAGATCGAAGTAGGTACGGAGCTGATCCAACGCCAGTCCGTCGGACAGGCAAAGCAGAAAGGCTGAACACAATCACCCCCCGGCGCACGCCGGGGGGTGATTATTTATTCTCTTCCGTTCGGATAAACGATCACGCGGCATGCCTTCTTGTTGTTCAGCAGCTCTACCGCCTCGTTGATCTCGTCAAGGCTGATCCTGTGTGTCACGAAGGATGTCAGATCAATCCCGGACTCGATCAGGCTGATGGAGGACGGGAAATCTTTTCCCAGGGATCCCATCATCGTCAGCTCCTTCTGCGTGTAAACAGCAGGCGGAATCTCCGAAACCGCATTGTGATTTAATCCAAATAACATGATTCTGCCGCGGCTGTTCACCAGATTCACCGCCTCAGAGAGGACGGGACCTCTGCCGACTGCGTCCAGTACAATATCAGCCTTCTGACCCCATTCCTCCTGAAGCCGCGCTGCAACAGACTCATTCTGGCTGTCAATTACAAATGGCGCGCCACAGTTCTTCGCTTCCTGGATGCGCTCTGCCCCCTTCGCGACGACCGCATAATTTTTTACACCGTATGCCTGAAGTGCCTTGATATAAGTCAGGCCGATCGGGCCGGCGCCATAAAGCAGCACATAATCCGCCGGCGAGGGTTTCACCATGCCGAGCGAGTACATCACGCACGCCAGCGGCTCAGTCTGCGCCGCGATGTCCGGGTTGATATCCTTTGACAGGTGATACACCTGGCTGGATTCAACGATTGCGTACTGCGCAAAACCTCCGTCGCAGGTCTGTCCGTAATGGCGCGGCTGCACGCAAAGATTCCGCATGTTGTGCTTACACTCCCAGCACTCGCCGCAGGGCATGCACGGATTCACCGCGATATTCTCACCGATCTCAAAATTCGTGACCGACGGTCCTTTGTCCACAATCTCGCCGAAATATTCATGACCCATGACGATGTCCGTATCGTACACCTGCCCCGGTGGTACATGGAGAGCGTGCAGATCGCTTCCGCAGATACTCGCGGCGCGAACCTTAATCAGAATCTGATCCGGATGTTCAACCTTCGGAACCGGCACCTCTTCCACCTTCAGAACGCCGTTCCCCTTGAAAATGGCAGCTTTCATTTTTTCCATTGCGCGTTTTCTCCTTATTTTCTTTCTCACCGAAACGCTACCAGACAATTGCGAAACTTACTTTTCCGACACACAATTATCCCTGAAAAACCGTATGTACAATGCCGATCGCACTGTGCTGGCACGGTCTTATGCCATGATCTTTCCTCCCGCAATGAGGATCGCGTTTCCATCGATATAACCGGAGCGGTCATCAAACAGCCACGCGACAACTTCCGCGATATCGGTCGGCTGGCCGATACGTCCCATCGGGATTGTTGCTTCCATCTCTGCGTAAAACTCGCTGACATCCTTGCCCTCTGCCGCGCCGCGGTTTGTGAAGGATCCGCGGAGCATATCG
Organism: Eubacterium sp.; assembly: GCA_017475785.1. Next base: position 2,939 of record JAFVEX010000030.1, read on the forward strand.
GTCTCGATATTGCCCGGCTGAATCGCGACGGTAGTGATATTCGGAGCCAGCTCCAGCGCCAGGACACGGGTCAGCATCGCGACTGCCGCCTTTGACATGCAGTACGGAGCGTTGTTTGCCTCCTCACGGACAGCAGCAATGGAGGATGTATTGATGATGCGGCCGCTGTTCTGCTTCACCATTACTTTTGAAACTTCGGAACAGCAGATGAAGCTGCCCTTGACGTTAATATCCATGACGAAATCGTATGTCTCGTCATCCATCTCCATAACGCTTCCGATCCGGTCTACGCCCGCCGCGTTGAACAGACCGTCGATCCGGCCGTACTCTGCGACTGCTTTCTCAACAGCCGCTTTCACCTGCGCGCGGTCGCGCACGTCTGCGACTGCGTAAATCGCCTCGCCGCCGGCTGCCTTAATCTCTGCGACGGTCTCCTGCAGAAGGTCTTCCCGCATATCGACTGCTACGATCTTCGCGCCGTAGCCAGCGCATACCTTTGCGGACGTTCCGCCGAGTCCTCTTGCCGCGCCAGTAATGAAAAGTACTTTATCCTGTAATCTCATGGTATTTCTCCTCTATTTCTCTATATCTTTCGTTGTTCTTTTTCTGTTCTGTTTCTGTTTTGTTTCTGTTTTATTTTTGTCGTTTTGTCATATTCTGCGCTGCCGGTCTTCTTCTATACCGACAGCCTTTTAGCTTTTGATAATGAAATCAGTGATTCTCTCTTCCGCCGGAGATGTTGTACGAGGATCCTGTGATGAAGGACGCGTCGTCGCTTGCCAGGAACACGCAGAGCTTTCCGATCTCTTCCGGCTCGCCCATGCGCTTCAGCGGCGTCTCCGCATTGAACTTCTCGAGATACTCCTCGAAGGTCAGGCCGTACATCGGAGCGCGCTCGTGCAGGCACTTCTGGATCATCTGCGTGTTGATCGTTCCCGGAGCGATGCTGTTGACGCGGACGCCGTACTCCGCTACCTCCAGCGCGAAGGACTGTGCCAGCAGGCGGACGCCCGCCTTGGATGCGCAGTATACAGCGTTGAACGCCTCGCCGGTCTTGGACGCGCAGGAGTCGATCAGCACCATCGCGCCGCTTCTCTGCTCGACCATCTGTTTGCCGACGTATTTGCAGAACAGGAAGGAGCTCAGCAGGTTGACGTCTACGACTCTCTGCCAGTTCTTTGTCTCCAGATCGATGATCGGGCTGGAGAACAGGATGCCTGCCGCGTGCATGAAGATGTCGATTCTTCCGAATGTCTGAACTGTCTCGTCGACACATTTCTTTACGGTCTCTTCATCTGCCGCGTTACCCGCGCAGGTGATGACCTTGCGTCCGAGCGCCTCGATTTCCCTGGCGGTCTCCTCCAGCGTGTCGGCATTCAGATCCAGAATCATCATGTCCGCGCCTTCTTTTGCGTATTCCAGAGCGATTCCTTTTCCGATTCCCTGTCCCGCGCCTGTAACGATTGCGATTTTGCCTTCCA
>JAFVEX010000031.1 GCA_017475785.1 Eubacterium sp.
GGTCATTATTTTGATAGCGAACGGGCTGTCCGCTTTTTTGCCGACTATACTGAGCCGGTGCGTTGTGCTGCAGACCCGGGCTGTGGAGGAGGCGCAGATCGCGCGTTTTCTGCAGCGTGAGAAGGAGCTGCCGGAGGATCAGGCGATGATCCTGGCGCGTTTTGCGGGCGGCAATCCCGGGCAGGCGCTTCTACTGACGGATGACAAGGAATTTCTGGAGCTGCGGGACCGGACGGTGGACTTTCTCGCGCACCTGAGCCGGGCGGACGCGGTGCGGATCAGCGAGTTTTCGTCGGATATAGACGCGGGACGGCGGGATGAAGTGCTGAGTTTTGTCCTGATGTGGTTTCGCGACGTCTTGCTGTATCACAGTACGCAAAACAGCGGGAACTTGATTTTTCAGGAGGACATACAGTATATTATAGAAGCCGCAGGTATGCTCGGCTATGAGCGGCTCGGCAGGATCCTCGATGAGATCGACACAGCGTCGCGCCGCCTGAGGTCAAATGTGGCGGCTGATTCGGTTTTTGAGATCATGTTTCTGAAGATCCGGCAGCAGTACCGCAGACGGGCCTGAACCCGGCATTAATGTACCTGACAGAGAAGTTAAACAGGAAAAGGTTACGAATGGATACCATAAAATATACAGAAATCAAAGCAGAAAGCAGCAGGATCGAGATTCACGGAGATAACGCGGATGTCATCGATGTCGCAAGAGCGGAAGTTCGCAAGGTCGAGATCGTAGCGGCTGCCCAGGCAGAGGCGATCGCCATGAAGGAAGCCGAAGAACCCGCGGCAGAGCCCGAAGAATCCGCAGCAGCGGAAGGCCCCGCAGCAGCGAAAGAAACCGCGTCAGAGGAAGGCCCCGCAGCAGCGGAAAAATCCGCAGCAGAGGAAGAACCCGCGGCAGTCGAAGAGCCCGTAACAGAGGGAGAAACCGCATCAGAAGAACCTGCGAAAGACAACGGCGAGCGCGTGATACCCGCTGTGGACAGCGACGAGACGGTGCATGTGATCGGCGTGCGGTTCAGGACAGCCGGCAAGGTTTACTTTTTTGACCCGGGTGAGTGGGAAGTCAGACATGGCTGCCACGTCATCGTTGAGACTGCTCGCGGCATTGAGTACGGCACTGTGGTCGGCCTGCCCATGGACGTCAAGGCGAGCAAGGTGACCCAGCCCCTCAAGGAAGTTATCCGCGTCGCTACTTTCGAGGATAATGAGATCGAGCGCCGCAACCGGGCCAAGGAGAAAGAGGCTTACCGCATCTGCCAGGAGAAGATCCAGGCCCACGGCCTCGACATGAAGCTGATCAATGCTGAATATACTTTCGACAACAGCAAAGTGCTGTTTTACTTTACTGCGGACGGAAGGGTGGATTTCCGCGATCTGGTCAAGGATCTCGCCAGTGTTTTCCGCACCCGCATCGAGCTGCGCCAGATCGGCGTCCGCGACGAGACCAAGATCCTGGGCGGATACGGCATCTGCGGCAGACCTCTGTGCTGCCACACCTGGATGAGCGACTTCATCCCGGTCTCCATCAAGATGGCCAAAGAGCAGAACCTCTCGCTCAATCCCGGCAAGATCTCCGGTGTGTGCGGCCGTCTGATGTGCTGCCTCAAGAATGAGGCGGACACCTACGAGGAGCTGAACCGGAACCTTCCCAAGGTCGGGGACGAAGTGCAGGGAAATGACGGCCTCAGCGGCCAGGTGGAGAGCGTGAATGTGCTCCGCCAGACAGTCCGTATTCTTGTGGAAGTGGACGACGAGAAGGAATTCCACGAATATCACGTGAAAGACCTTACCATCCTGCGCAGAAGGCGCAGAGGCGGCAATCGCACCCGAAAGGACAACGCGATGGATACCAGGGAAGCGCAGGAGCTCGAGAAACTCGAGAACCAGGAGCGCCAGGAGACCCGCGGCGATAACAAGAACCGCGGCAATAAGAACAATAAACCGAATCGGAACAAGAACCGCCGCAGACAGGAGAACAATAATGCACAGTGACGACAGGATCCCGGAATCGCAGTTGGTGCGCCCCGGGGAGAAAGTCGACGACCTCCAGCGCAGCGGTCTTCAGATCATACAGGATCCCGCGAGATTCTGCTTTGGCATGGATGCAGTGCTCCTCACCGGGTTCATCCAGGAAGGGATCGGCGGGCGCTCCATGGCGCGCGAAGATATGCTTGATCTGGGCACCGGAACGGGGATCATCCCCATTTTGATGTCGGCGAAATCGGACCTGCGGACGCTGACAGGGCTGGAGATCCAGCCGGACAGCGCCGACATGGCGAGGAGGAGTGTGGAACTCAACGGGATCGGAGACAGAGTCCGGATCCTGCAGGGAGATATCAGGGAGGCAGATACGCTTTTTGCGACTGCCTCTTTTGGCGTTGTTACATGCAATCCGCCCTATATGATCGGCGGGCACGGCCTTCAGAATCCGGACAGCCCCAAGGCGATCGCGAGACATGAGGTCTTGTGTGATTTTGACGATGTGGCGCGGGCTGCAGAGAAGCTACTCAAGACGGGCGGCCACTTCTTCCTCGTGCACAGGCCCTTCCGGCTCGCCGAGATCATGACGACCCTTCGGGACCACGGCCTTGAGCCCAAGCGGATGCGCCTTGTCTACCCCTTCGTGGACAGGGAACCCAACATGGTCCTTCTGGACTGCGTGCGCGGCGGCAGGCCCCGCCTGACGGTTGAGAAGCCGCTGATCGTCTACAAAGAGGCCGGCAAGTACACGGATGAGATCTACGAGGTGTACGGCTACTAGAACACAGGAGCAAAACAGTGAAAGAGACGGATAAATCACCAATCATGCATAACGCAGCGGAGCCGGAAATCTGCAATAGCGCGGAGCAGGAAAACTGCAATGAAGCGGAGCCCCAAACCCGCATCTACGCGGAACCAGGAACCCTCTACCTCTGCGCCACACCGATCGGCAATCTGGGCGACATCACGGAGCGCGTGCTGCGCACCCTGGAGTCGGTGGACCTGATCGCGGCTGAAGATACCCGCAACACACTGCGCCTGCTCAATCACTTCGGGATCAAAAAGCCGCTCACCAGCTATCATGAATACAATAAGTATACAAAGGCCGAAGAGCTGGTCACCAAACTGCATCGCGGCGCCAGCATTGCGGTCGTGACGGATGCAGGAACGCCTGCTATTTCCGATCCGGGCGAAGTGATCGCAGCCATGTGCCTCGAGCAGGGGATCAGGGTGACTACACTGCCCGGCGCCTGTGCTCTGATCACAGCGCTGACTATGTCCGGAATGCCTGCGAGAAGATTCTGCTTTGAGGGATTTCTGCCTGCGGACAAGAA
>JAFVEX010000032.1 GCA_017475785.1 Eubacterium sp.
GATTTTTATTCCGCAAAAGGAGGTTTATATATGACAGGCATTTATCACGCACCAAACCCCGACAACGTAAAATCACGTACCTTCGCGCCCGGTACCGAGGAACGTGCGCTTCTGAAAGCCGCGCTCGAGGAAGTCAGCAGCCAGAAGGTTGTGATCCCGGCGATCATCAACGGCCAGGAGGTCTATACGGATGACCGCTTTGAAGTGCGCGCACCGCACGACCACAGCCTCGTTCTGGCAGAGTGCTGCCGCGTCGGCGAGGAGGGGCTGAAAGAAGCCATCGAGACAGCGATGGCCGCCAAAGATGCCTGGGAGCTGCTTCCGCGCGAACAGCGCTATGCGGTCTTTCTGAAGGCAGCCAATCTTGTTGAAACAAAATACCGCTATTTTCTGACGGCTGTCACCATGCTCGGACAGAGCAAGACTGCAAACGAGGCGTCCTTCGACGCACCGGACGAGGTCTGCGACCTGCTGCGCTACAACGTCTACAACATGGATCTCATTTACAACATGCAGCCGAAGCAGGATCTGACACTGATGAACCGCCTGAAATACCGCCCGCTCGAGGGATTTGTCTGCGCGGTCACACCATTTAACTTTGCATCCATCTGCGCAAATCTGCCGGCCGCTCCGGCAACCGCAGGCAATGTCGTCGTCTGGAAGCCGTCCACCAACGCCGTCCTCATCAGCTACTACCTCATGAAGATCTTCATGGAGGCGGGCCTGCCGGCAGGGGTCATTAATTTCGTGCCGTCCCGCGGCTCCGATGTCAGCAATTACGTCCTCACCGACCGCCGTCTGGGCGGATTCCATTTCACCGGATCCACCCGCGTCTTCCGCGACACCTGGAAAATGGTCGGCGAAAACATCGACAACTACCGCGCATACCCGCGTCTGGTCGGTGAGACCGGCGGCAAGGACTACTGCTTCGCAACCGAAAATGCAGATATGGATGAACTGGTTACGGGCCTGATCCGCGGTGCATTCGAATACCAGGGACAGAAATGCTCTGCCCTCTCCCGCGCCTACATTCCGGCAAAGCTCTGGCCGGAAGTCAAGGAGAAACTGCTGGCAGAGATCAAGACCATCCGCGTCGGCGACGTCAAGGATTTCCGCGTCCTGATGGGCGCCGTCATCGACCGCCACGCCTTCAATCTGGCAGCAGAATACATCGATTCCGCAAAACACGATGAAGACGCGGACCTGCTCTGCGGCAGCTACGATGACAGCAAGGGACTGTTCATCTACCCGACTGTCATCCAGGTCAAATCGCTGAACTACAAGAGCTTCAACCACGAGCTCTTCTCGCCGATTCTCTCGATCTACGTCTATGAGAAGGACGAGTACGACAAAGTCATCGACCACTGCGCAAACTCTTCCAAATACGCTCTGACCGGCTGTATTTATACCCACGACCGCAGCGAGATCGCAGAACTCGAGTGGAAGCTGCGTGACTCCGCCGGCAACTGGAACATCAACGACAAGCCGGCCGGCGCCCTGACCGGACACCAACCATTTGGCGGAGCGAGAGGCTCCGGCACCAACGACAAAGCCGGCAACATCACCAATATGTTCCGCTGGGTCAGCCCGCAGTCCATCAAGGAGAATATGCTTCCGTTTACCGACTACCGGTGGCCGTCGATGGCAGAAGAATAATTTATAAAAATTGAATGGTGCCTGTCACCATTACCTTATCACTGAAAACTACCGTACCAAATGCAGCATGCTCCGTGAATTCCAGAGCGGAGAACAGATAGCATAAAAGTACGCAAAAAACCACCCCGAAAGATCTTTTGAATCTTTCTGAGGTGGTTTAATTTGTGTATAAATCCGTCCTTCATGAACAATCAGAGAATCTTCAGACGTAGATATAATCATTCAGCACCGGCTGCAGGCCGCCCTGCTCCATGTCCGCATACATCTTTGCGAAGGACCGCCCGTCACTGATCTCAAACTGCTCGTCGCCTGCCGCCTCATCTTCTGCTGCATCTTTGCCCTCATATTTATCCTCATGATCGCCGATGCCTGTCGACACACCCGCGGACACTTTTGTCGCACAGATCTTCGCAATGCCGTTGCGGAATTCCGCACTTTCGCGGCTGGATACGGTGATGCCGACGTAAGGCAGGAAAATGCGGTACGCGCAGAGCACCTGACAGAGCTCGCGCTCTCCCACTTCGCCCGGACTGATCTTGTCATTGTTGACGATCGGACGGAGCCGCGGACAGCTTAAGGACAGCTCCGCGTGCGGGTATCTGCGGTTCAGGTAATACGCATGCAGCGCCGTCGCCAGTGCATCCTTCCGGAAATCCGCCAGCCCGAGCAGCGCCGAAAATGCCGCGCCGCGCATGCCGCCCATCAGTGCGCGCTCCTGCGCGTCGAACCGGTATGGCCAGACACGCTTGTGTCCCAGCAGATGCAGCGTCTCATACTTCTCAATATCATACGTTTCCTGGAAGACCGTCACATAGTCCACGCCGCATTCATGCAGATACTTGTATTCATCCGTGTTTACCGGATAAATCTCAATGCCGATGTTGCGGAAATACTTCCGTGCAATCTTTACAGCCTCGCCGATGTACTTCACATCCGAGTACGTCCGGCTCTCACCTGTCAGAATCAGAATTTCCTCCATCCCGGTATCAGAGATCACCTTCATCTCATGCTCGATTTCTTCGAAGGAAAGCTTCTTTCTGCGGATGTTGTTGTAACAGTTAAATCCACAGTAGATACAGTAATTCTGGCAGTAATTTGCGATGTAAATCGGTGTGAAGATGTACACGGTATTTCCGAAATGGTTCTTTGTCTCCACCTCAGCTCTGCGGGCCATCTGCTCCAAATACGGCGCCGCTGCAGGCGACAAAAGTGCCTTAAAATCCTCGATGCTGCAGGTATCGTGGCTCAGCGCGCGCTCCACATCTGCAGCCGTATACAGACTGTAGTCATAGGCGTTCATCTGTTCCAGAACCTTATCTTTCACATCCGATTCAATCACTTCCATGCCGGGCATATACTTCATCGGATCCGTCCTGCTCGACGGATCCTGCTCCAGCATATGCTTGCGCGCAAGCGCTTTCTCCGGCAGCACATCGCTGTCGATAAAATAAACCTGGGTTTCTTCGTTCATATTTCCTCCCGGTGCCTGTCACCATTCACTTCGGTGCCTGTCACCATTTATTTTTATAAATAAACCTCTGTTTCGTGACTCCGTCACGATATCACATCAATGTAAAAATCCTGTCAGCGGATCCGACGCGCTGCCGCCGCGCGCGAGCACGCGGCCCATGCAGGTCAGATAAGCCTTGCGGCCGGCCTCGATCGCCAGCTTGAATGCATTCGCCATCTCCGGCACATCGCCGGCTGTCGCGATTGCAGTATTTGCCATAATTGCTGCCGCGCCCATTTCCATTGCCTCACAAGCCTGGGAGGGCTTGCCGATGCCGGCGTCTACGATGATCGGCAGATCAATCTCATCAATCAGGATCTGGATCATTTCCTTCGTTGCGAGTCCCTTGTTGCTGCCGATCGGCGCTGCCAGCGGCATAACCGCTGCCGCACCGGCATTGACCAGATCACGCGCTGCGATGAGGTCCGGATTCATATACGGCAGAACAATAAATCCTTCCTTTGCCAGCACTTCTGTTGCCTTCACCGTCTCAAAGTTGTCCGGGAACAGATACTTCGCGTCGTGCATAATCTCAATCTTCACAAAATCACCGCATCCCATTGCGCGGGAAAGCCGGGCAATCCGGATCGCCTCCTCTGCATTGCGCGCGCCGGATGTGTTCGGCAGCAGTGTAACGCCCGTCGGGATAAAATCGAGAATATTTTCCTGCTCCTGCGTATTCGCCCGCCGCAGCGCCAGCGTAATAATCTCCGCGCCGCCCTGCTCAACCGCCGCCTCGATCAGCTTCAGATTATACTTTCCCGATCCTAGAATAAAACGGCTGTGAAATTCATGACCTCCTAATTTCCATGTGTCCTGCATTTTTTCTCCTCCTTTGTTATAAGATTCAATCATTCCATAAGCAGACAGTCCGAATTTGGAATATTGAATCAATATTCATATTAATGCAATATCAACTGCACAACCTTATTCGCCATATGTCCCGCACACACCGACACGCGCGGCGCCATCAGTCCGATCCCGTCGCCAACATCCGTTGTACCATCGCCGCAGACATACAGCCTGCGGAATTTTTGCTCTGTGTGAATTGTGTCAGCATCCACATAACCCGCCATCCCGTTTCCGGAAACAATCGTCGTATCCGGGCATGTCTCCAGAAGAGTACGCACCAGCATGGCCTTCTGATCCGGTTTGTCAAATGCCTCGCAGACCAGCGGATACGACCGGTACAGTTCCGGGATATCTCCTTCTGTCACACGCATCTGATGCAGTTCCAGATCGATCCATGGATTGATCCGGCGAAGGAGATCCGCGAGTGCTTCCGTTTTCGGCCGGCCCAGATGCTCCACAAAATACATCTGCCGATTCAGATTGGTCACATCCACCACATCGAAATCCGTCAGATGCAAATGCCCTACGCCGCTGCGCGCCAGCATGACGGCGATCTGAGACCCGAGTCCGCCAAGTCCGGCAACCGCAACCCGGGCTGCATGCATTTTTTTCTTTATTTCCACCGGAAAACGCGCATCAAATGCACGATCCAGTTCTTCTCTTGTAATATTCACTTCCATCCGGATTCACGTCCTCTGTCTGTATTTTCCTGCTGCAGCCCGGCTGACAACGCGGGGCCGGGACAGTCGGCTGCTCCCCGCATGATCACACAGGGCCGGGACAGTCAGCTGCGGCCCGGCTGACCATGCAAGGCCGGGACAGTCGGCTGCTGCCCGCATGACCACACAGCATCGAAGCTTCAGCCGCCTCCCACAAAATGCAGGATCTCAACCTGATCACCCGTCTCCAGCTTTACTGCGTCCAGGTGATCCTGCGGAATAATCTCAAGATTGCGCTCTACCACGACACGTTTTGGATCAAATCCAGCCTGCATCAGATAGGCCAGAATTGTCATGCCCGCCGCATTTTCCTCTTTTCCGTTAATTGTTACCAGTGTTCTCACCTCCTCACAGAAAGTGCCTGTCACCATTCATCATTTATAAATACTGTCAAATGCCGCTTTCGCGTGACAGGCGCCTAAAAAAGCAACAGCGCCGGACAGAAATCCCATAAAAGGATTCCCATCCGGCGCCTTAGATTCAGTAAAAAGTGGTGCCCCCGATTTACCGAGACAACCTGAAAAGCGGTACCCCACGCAGGATACCGCTTTACAAATGCAAATCTGTATTTCCCTACGTTGGCATTATCCAAATCAGGTTCCGGGTCTGGACGTAAGCGTCCACTCTCAGCCTGCCTGTCTGCAAGCTCCCCATGTCTTTTCGTATTATACTTCTTTGCTCAATTATTTGTCAATATCCTGACATTCACTTAATCCCGGAAGCTGCTGCCAGTGCTGCAACCGCTCCGTCCGCAGCCGCTGTCGTCAGCTGACGGACTGTCTTGGTCCGGCAGTCTCCCGCGGTGTAAATGCCGCTTGTCTTTGTCAGGCAGTCCTCGCCTGCTGCGATGTAGCCGCCCGCATCCAGATCCACGAGGTTCTGGAATGCCGTGTTCTCCGGCATCTGCCCAATGGCTACAAACAGGCCCTGTACCTCGATCACGCGGGTCTCTCCTGTCAGCTTGTCGGTAACCTCGACGCCCTCGACCTTTTTGTCGCCGAGAATCTTTGTGACGTTTGCATTCAGGACAAATTCTACATTATCCTTAGATTCCAGTTCTTTCACTGCCGCCGCATCCCCGCGGAATGCGTCGCGCCGGTGTACCAGGTAA
>JAFVEX010000033.1 GCA_017475785.1 Eubacterium sp.
AGTACGGATTCGGAGAAGCTGATCGACGAGTTTCTGAATGTGTGCACGCAGCCGTCTGCAGATGACGGGACACTGCTTCCGCTGCTTTCAGGCGACGTGTCCGTGCAGGAGCACCATATGGAAAATGATGTGCTGCTCCTGAATATGTCCGAGGAGTACCGTAAGCTGCCGACGATCCGTGAACTCCTGACCCGCGCCGGCCTGGTAAAAACTTTGACGCAGGTGGACATCGTTAACTATGTGGAATTCCGGGTCGCGGATGAGCCGCTCAAGGACCGCGCAGGCGTAGTGCTGGGCAAACAGAGCCGTGACAGCTTTGTGGAGGACGCGAGCCGTTCTGTTAATTCGTATAAGAATGCTTCCATGAAGCTGTACTACACAGATGAGAGCGGATCTCGTCTGATTCCTGAAGAACGCAATGTGTACTACAGCACGAGTGAGCCGCTGGAGCGCGCAGTTGTCGATGAAATTGTCCGGGGTACGTCCTCGGAGGGGCATTATCCGACGATTTCTCCGGAAACAAAGGTGCTCAGCGTCACGATACAGGAAGGCGTGTGTTACGTCAATATGGATGAGAGCTTCAGGACTTCTGTTCTGAGCGTTCGGGAGGATGTACAGATTTATTCCATTGTGAATTCTCTGGTGGACACCTGCCATGTATCAAAGGTGCAGTTTTCGATTAATGGTGTGAGCAGTATGACGTTCCGCGATTCGATTGAACTTGACGAGCCGTTTGAAAAAAATGAATCGTTAATTGTACAGTCATAACGAACTGACACAAGGGAGACAGAGATGTTCAGAAAAAGACCACTCTGTCTGGTCTGGATTCTTCTTATGACAGCTGTCTGTATCTGCAAGGCAGCCGGCGCCCCGGTTTTCGGGGTGCCGCGGCTGGACGCGCATGCCCGGGAAATGCTTGGTGAAAAAAGTGCGGATTCCGGCGAAATAATGGGTGAAGAAAACGCACACGCCCGGGGAATGCCTGATGAAGAAAACGCACACACCCGGGGAATGCTGGGCGAAAAAAGCGCGGATTCCCGGGAAAAGCGGGATGAAATGTCTGCAGACCCGGATCTCTTGCCGGAGGGCGGCGCGGTACTGACCGCGCAGGGGACGGTCATCAGCAGGCGGGAAACAGCTTCATCCATGCAGTATGTGCTGAAGTCGGTTTATATCAGCCGGGAAAACAAGCAGCAAGCCGATTCAGACCAGACAATTCTTACAGGGGATTCCCCCGTTATTTTTCCCAGATTACTGGTTACAACTTCAAAAGAAAATATTTACAGGATCGGGGCAGTCCTGGCCTGCCGCGGCGCGGTGAAGCGCATAGAGGAGGCGGGCAATCCCGGTCAGTTTGACGCGCGCGCATTTTATGCGTGCAGCGGGATTTATTATGCAGTCAGACAGGCGGAAATCCGTGTGCTGGATGAGGGCGGCGGATTTGCCGAGAATATTTCTTTGATCCGCAACCGGCTTACGACAAGGCTGGAGCTGCTGCTCCCGGAGCAGTCTGCAGGTGTACTGGCAGGCATGCTGCTTGGGGAGCGGGCGCTGCTGGATGATGAGGTCAGAAGAAATTATCAAATTGGTGGCATTATGCATATCCTGGCGATTTCCGGGCTGCATATCTCCATGCTTGGGGTGGGCCTTTTCACGCTTCTTCAGAATGTTGGAATGCCGCTGCCGGCCGCGGCGCCGGCAGCCTCTGTGTTCATGATAATCTACTGTCTCCTTGTGGGAAATCCGTCTTCAGCCATCCGGGCAATCGTCATGTTTGCTGTTATGATGGGCGCCAGAATTACCAGACGCAGTTATGATCTCCTGTCGGCCATGTCGCTTGCGGGGATCCTGATTCTGCTGACGCATCCGGGATATCTGTTTTTACCGGGATTTCAGCTGTCCTTCGCGGCAACAACAGGTACAGCTGTGCTGGATCCTCTGCAGCGCGTCCTTCGGAAAAAGGCAGGGGTTCACGCAGGACAGGAGAAGCACCTGCGGACATTGCTCTTTCAGGAAAAAAGATACCGAAATACATATATAAAGAAGGCAATTGGCTACTTAGGAGATGTTTTGCTGCCATGGTCTGCGATTACGGCAGCCACCCTGCCTCTGACTGCCTGGTATTACTACGAAATTCCGCTTTTAGGCGTGCTGGCAAATCTGATAATTCTGCCGCTGATCGGGCCGGTGCTCGCACTGGGCGCGGCAGGATGCGCCGCCAGTCTGTTCTCTTTGTTTCTGGCAGGTGTGATTCTCTTTCCGGTTCATCTCTATCTGTCTCTTACGGAATATCTGCTGGACGGCCTCCGCTGCGTGCCGCAGGCTTCCTGGATCTGTGGTCAGCCGGTATTATGGCAGATGATTCTTTATTATTTCCTGTTTGCCGCGGGGATCTTCCTGTTTTGCCGATATCAACGCGAAAAAATCTTCATAATGCCGCTCGCCGGTCTGCTTGTGCTCCTGCTGGTCCGTCCTGCTCCCAAATTCATGTTCACAGCGCTGGATGTCGGGCAGGGAGACGGTCTCGTGCTGCGCGCAGGACATACCTGCACGTTTCTGACAGACTGCGGCAGTACAAGTGTAAGTGAGGTGGGAAAATACCGTCTGATTCCATATCTGAAGCAGAAAGGGATCCGCCAGATCGACGGTATTTTTCTGACGCACGGGGATGAAGACCATATCAGCGGAGTGGAAGAGTTGCTGGAGGAGATCGCCAAAAAGCAGGTCTCGATTCACATAGATACACTGTTTTTACCTGTGTGGATGAAAATGCCCCAGGCTGTTTCTGGCGGCACGGACGTCGGAAACAATCCACCCTACTCTCTGGCAGCAGGGGAAAGAGCCAGGACAGATGGCACAGTAGATGGCGCAGAACTAATCGACGAAGGCCAGCACGGCGCGGAAAATCTTGCGGAACTCTGCAGGAGCGCCGGTGTGAAACTGGTGTTTCTGGAACGGGGAGATCTGATTTCGGCCGGAAGCCTGCAGATCAGGGTTCTGTTTCCCCTGCCCCCATCGGAAAGCAGCCTCTCTGGAAATGAGGGTTCAATGGTACTTCTGGCTTCCTGCGAAGAATTTGATGTGCTTTTGACCGGCGACCTCGAGGGAGAGGGAGAAGAGAAGTTACTGTCGGAGACGGCCAGAGCGAGAAGTAATCAAGACATGGAAGGCGCAGAGAAGGATTCTTATTTAGAAACACCGACAAAGTGGTTGAATCAAAAAGGCTCTCTGCCGGACGGGCAGCAGACACAGAACCTTCCGGATCTGAAGGGGATTGAGTGCCTGAAGGTTGCGCATCACGGATCCAAAAACGCTTCTTCTGAGGTATTCCTGGAACTGGTAAAACCGGAAATCGCAGTCATTTCCGCCGGAATAAACAACCGTTACGGCCACCCGCACAAGGAGACGTTGAAGCGCCTGAAAGGTGTGAGTGCAGAAATTTACAGAACGGATCAGGGAGGAGCCGTCACAGTAATCTATGACGGACGACATGTATATGCAGACGTTTATAAAGGGAACCGCATGAGGCTCAAAAAAGCCCTAGGGTAAAACGTCGGAGTAAAAGAATAGTCAGGCGAACAAACGGTATAAGATATTCTAAAAACCGGATGTATTAAAAGATATCAAAATACATCCGGTATTAAATTGGCAAAGTACACAAATCAACCGCACTCATATTGTTGAAATCGTAAAAATGCGAAAAAAACCGAAAAAGGTACTTGAATAACGGGATGTATCGTGCTATAGTAACAGCATAAACATCCGAACCAAAACAGAAATAAGAAAATACATACTATTTACATTCGCAAAAAACAAGATGTATCAACAAGCAAACAATAGACCCCAAAAGACACAAAACGAAAACCAGGACAACAACTCAGACGAGAACGCAGACAACAAATTAGTCAGCGGGCAGTAAACAGCAGACAGACGAAAACAAAAAAGAAAGAGAAAACGAAAGAGATAGCAGGCAGGAAGGCAGGTTCAATTATGCAGGAAATGATGGATTGCGTAGTATTTACAGAGGTTGGTAAATACGAAATTACACAGAAGCCGGTACCGAAAATTAAGCGGCCAAATGATGTTCTGGTAAAAATTCTGGCAGCGAGCATCTGCGGTACAGACGTACACATTCTGGCAGATCCGCCGGTCTACCCGGCGACACCGGGCACGATCATCGGACATGAGATCGTCGGAGAGGTTGTTGAGTATGGCCCGTCGGTGCAGGGACTTGAAAAGGGCGACCGCCTGATCATGGACAACAACATCGCGTGCGGCACCTGTGAGATCTGCAGGAAAGGCGACTACAACGTATGCCCGAACATGAAGTCGATCGGAATGGAATACGACGGTGCTTTCGCGCAGTATCTGGTCTGCCCGGATACAAATCTTGTAAAGATCAATAAAGACGTAGAGATTGACCGGGCAATCTTCGCAGAGCCGCTCAATGTCGCGATCGGCGGCATGAACAAGCTTCACATCAAACCCGGCGACAATGTCGTGATCATCGGCGGCGGCCCCTTCGGAATGTATTTCACGAGGCTCTGCAAGATGGCAGGCGCGGGCAAGGTGATTATCACAGGAAGAAGTGAAGCCCGCAGGAAGTATATCTGGGAGAGCAGCGCCGACAGAATCGTCAACACCAGGGAAGAAGATCTGCAGGCAGTTGTCCGTGAAGAAATGCCCTACGGCGCGGATATCGCCATCGAGTGTGTCGGCACCACAATTGACCAGTGCATCGAGGCGGTCCGTCCGGGCGGAACCGTTCTGATCATCGGTCTCAACGACAAAGCGACGCAGACGATCAGCCAGCATCACATCGCGCGCAAAGGAATCAGCGTCCTTGGCTCGTTTATCGGCGTGAACGCGATGCAGACCGTCGCAAGCGGCCTGAACAGCGGCCAGCTGGATTTCTCCTATCTGATCACGCACCGTCTCCCGCTGAAGGATTTTGCCATCGGGCTTGAAGCAATGCGCACCAGTCAGGCACTGGAAGTCATCCTGTATCCGTGGGGAGAGATGAACTGAGTATTTATAAAAGTAGTTGTTTTTTAATGGAACCCATTATTAAAAATATTTAAAAGGAGAGGAAACATGAAAAACAAAGTAGCAGCAACCGTTATGGCAATCGCAATGACAGCGGCACTTCTGGCAGGATGCGGCGGAAGCTCTGACGCAGCGTCTTCCGCGGCGGGCAGCAGCGCGGCAGCAGCAGCGTCTGAGGCAGTTTCAGAGGCAGCATCAGAGGCAGAAGCGGCAGTATCTGAGGCAGAAGAAGCAGTCTCCGAAGCGGCAGAGGAAGCATCTTCCGCAGTATCTGAGGCGGCATCAGCATCTTCCGCAGCGGCGGATGATGGAAGCGCGACAGGCGAGGAATGGGTCATGGATATGGACAACATGCTTGCCGGTTCACCGTTCGATGGCCTGACAGCAGGCGGCGATTACAAGTATCAGCTGATCGTGAAGTCCTATTCCGCAAGCTTTTTCCAGGCGGTACAGCAGGGCGCAGAGGCAGCGGCGGCAGACCTTGGCGTGCAGCTCGACTGCAACGGCCCGAACACGGAGTCTGATATCGCTGACCAGGTCAACATGTTCAACGCGGCAATTCTGAACGACATGGACGGTGTCGCAATTGCTCCGTCGGACGCAAAGTCTATCCAGGATAACCTCGTAACCGCAATGGAAAAGGACGTTCCGATCGTCGCATTCGACAGCGCGATTGACAATGCTCCGGAAGGCTCTGTGCTTGCGACAGTCGCGACAGACAGCCCGGCGGCAGGAAAAATCGGCGCGAAGAACGTTTATGAAGCAGTTTCCTACAAAGCAGGACAGGGCGCGCCGATCCGCATCGGCATGATCGCGCAGGACAACACATCCAGAAGTAACTCTGAGCGCGGCATGGGCTTTGTTGACGGCATCATCGAGCTCGGCAAGGCTGACGGACTGAAGGTAGCTGTTACCGGTACAGAGTTTTTTGTAAATGGCTGCACAGACAAGGGCGACGAGAACGACTGCGACATCATCGTAGAGTGCAGAGTTCCGTCCGTGGCAACAGTTGATCAGTGCGCAAACGAAGTTTCCGCAGTCCTCAACAAAGAAGATACAGTTGCTGTATTTGGAACCAACCAGACCGTTACTGAAGGTATCATCCAGGCGAACAACAACCTGAACGTGCTCGGATCAGATCCGGAGACATCTGTTCTTGGAACCGGCTTTGACGCTGGCGCGATCATCAAGAGCGCAGTCGCTGACGGAACTCTGTATGGATGTGTTACACAGATGCCTTACGCAATGGGTTACTACACCATCGCTACCATGGTAGCCAACAACAATGGCGACTCAGTCGGTGACCTTCCGATTCCGGCATACTGGTACAATTCAACCAACATGGAAGATCCGCTTATCGCTCCGAACCTCTATGACTAAATAAAGATCTCCTTACTACGATTTTCTAACAACCTTTACTCCAAAGAGGGGGACTGGCGCGTGCGTCAGTCCCCCTTGCCACATGAAAAATAGTCCCCTTTGCCACATAAAAAAGGCTTGACTTTCCAGAGGAAATTTTGTATTTTAAGATGTATACGGATACATTCGTATCTATCAAGCAAAAACATGAAACGGATGGAATGAATAATGGCTTACTTTAAATACAGGCAGGTTGCAGATAAACTTCTGGAACTGATTCATAATGGAACTTACCTTGTGGGGGATAAAATCCCGAAGGAAGACGAGCTCTGTGAGCAATTCGGAGTCGGACGGCAGACAATCCGCAGCGCCGTCTCGTGTCTTGAAGAGGAAGGAATCCTGAAGCGTGTGCAGGGAAGCGGCACATATGTCTGCGAGAAGGAAAAGCAGCAGGAGGAGACGGACGCAGGACCGGCACCCGTGGGAAATCCGGGAACAATCGCGCTGGTGATGATGAACAGCCAGAATTATATATTTATCAGCATCATGCAGGGAGTCTGCGACTACCTGCTGGAGAAGGGATATCTCCTGAATACCATCATTACAGACGGAGATTACGAAAAGGAGAGGATGGCGCTGGAGAGCCTGCTGCGGAATCCGCCTGCCGGAATCCTGCTGGAGCCTGTCTGCTCAGGAATCCAGTCAGTAAATGAGCCGCTTTACAAGGAGATCGCCGCAAAGATCCCGTGCCTGCTGCTCCACATGGATGAGACGAAGCTTATGCGCGCGGTTCCTCTGGGAGACCGTCAGGGCGTCCGCAAAGCGACGGATCACCTGATCTCTCTGGGACACCGGAAGATCGGCGCGATCCTCGGATTTGCCGAGATCACCGGGCAGAATCGTTTCGCGGGATATATGGAGTCCCTCCGTGAGCACGGAATCTCTTTTGCCGACGCGCACTGCCTCTGGGTGGATTTTTCTAAAAAAGATGAAATCTTCTCGCCCGAGGGGAAATACGCGCTCGACAGATTCCTGGAGCAGGTGACTGCAGTTATCTGCCACGACGACAGAATGGCGTACAAGCTGGTTGGGTATCTGAAAGAAAAGGGGATGCGCGTGCCGGATGATATCTCTGTAGTGGGATATGACAACAGCGATTACTCTGTAGAAGATCTGCCGCTGACTACGGTTACACATCCCAAAACCGATTACGGAAGAAACGCTGCGGCCGCGCTGCTTGAACTGATCCGTGATCCTGCGCACGCCAGGCCGGAGCGCTATGCGATCGACGCGGAGCTGGTGGTCCGTGAATCCACTGCAAAGCCGGCGCAGGCTTAGAAACGCTGATTTAATCCATCACCGCCCGGCTCCCGGGAGATTTTCCCGTCAAATGCGTCTAAAAAAGTAAAAACGAAAATAAAAGAGGATGTATATACTCAAGAAGACATATACATCCTCTTTTTTGCGCTGATTCGTGGCTTAAAAGCGCAGAAAGCAGATCTCCGAGGGAAAAAACACGAAAAAAACTTGAAAAAAATTAAAATAGGTACTTGAAATATAGAATGTAATGTGCTATAGTCTTCTCATAAGATACGAATGTAAATAAAAACGGAAACAAAAAAACGGATGTAAACACGGCAAAAAACAATATCTAACAAAAAAGAAAGAGGTAAAAAAATGGCAAACTTCAAGAAAACATTCGCAGTCAAGAACATCGAGATCGGCAACGGCGCATATGCGGCATTCGTAAGCATTTCTCCGGCAAACGCGGAAGAGATGAAGAACCAGCTCGCTGAGGCAGTTTCCAAGGAAGAGGCGGGCGTTGAGATCAACCTCGGCAACATGGACAAGGTCGCGACAGCAGTTGACGTTCTGGCTGAGTGCAAAGACGCTCTGGCAGAGAAGATCGTTCTTATGAACCTGAACACAGCAGGCTATGACTGCGCAGCTTCTGACGAAGAGAAGCAGGCGACCGCGAAGTCCGCGGCTGAATATGTTGACATCTTCGGCGCTGATGTATGTGCTGACGAGGCGCTTCTTGCGGCACTGAAGGCAACCGGCAAAAAGCTGATGCTTTCCTACATCTGCTTTGAGGGAACCAAGAGCAAAGATGACATCATCGCAATGGCAAAGGCGGCTGAGGACAAGGGCGCTGATCTGGCGTACCTCGCGTACATCGCGAAGGATGATCCGGACGTCATCACAATCGGCTATGCTTCCAAAGAGATCGCGGCTTCTGATATCGTCTCCATTCCGGTCTGCGTATGGCCGATGGGCGAGGTTGGATTCCAGACCCGTATCCTTTCCGAGAGAGCAGGAAATGACTTTGGTTTCTATCAGCTCGTCGAGCCGGAAGGCGGCCTGTTTGAGAGCTATGACCAGTACAAGAGAATGGTTGCCTGCTACGGCCACTTCAAGAAACTCCAGAGCCCGATCCAGTACGATATCGACGGACATGTCATGGGCGGCGAGCGTTTCCTTCGCTGCATGATGCTGAAGAAGCGCACGAAAGATGACCTGCTCGCAGAGGCGAAGAGAGTTGCTCTTACCAACCCGGAGATGGTTGAGTGGAGAATCGACTACCTGCTGCCGATGGGCACCACCCAGTTTATCGCTGATTACTGGATTGACGTTCTGAAACAGATCAAAGAGATCCTGCCGAAGGTTCCGATCCTCCTGACCTTCCGTGTCAAGAAAGAGGGCGGCCTGAAGTGGTATCCGGACAGCCAGAGACTGTTCCTGACAAAGGCTCTGATCAACACCGGCCTGATCGCGTACGCTGATACCGAGATTGACAACACACCGGAAATGATCAAGGAAATGCAGGATGTCTGCGCGGCAAACGGCACGAAGCTTGTTGTTTCCCAGCATAAGTGGACACTGACACCTTCTCATCAGGAGATCATCGACACCTTCAAGGAGTGCCTGGAGAAGGGTTCCGCGCTGCCGAAGTTCTATCTGACCGCTACAAACTACGAGGACGCTGTCCGCTGCTCCGAGGCTTCCAAGGAGATGCGTGAGACCTTCCTTCAGGAGCCGTGCATCATCTGCGCGATGGGCGACACAGGCCTTATCACCCGCACAATGGGCGGCGCGATCGGCGCTGACTTCGAGTTCATCGATATCACCGGCATCCGCGGCGGCGAGGAAGAGGATATCCACTATGTAGATCAGCTGGCGGAGATTTTCGGATACTAAAAACTACAAATGATACAGCTTCGGCAAATCAATTCTTTGTTTCTCCGCAAAAGAACCATCGAGTTGCGTTAACCTTGCATCTCTCAGGCTCTTTTTGGCCAGTCAAAACAAAGAATTGGATTTGCCTCAGCCTTACGTTTCACCAGAATGAACAGATTATAAAAAAGGAGAGTCTACTATGAAGGCAGCTATCTTTGAGGGACCGGGAACCCTGACAGTTAAGGAAATTCCGAATCCGGTTATTACGAAGCCGACGGACGTTATTATTAAGGTTGACGCGGCGAGCATCTGCGGCAGTGACATTCACGGACTGGCAGTGCCTCCGGGACAGTACATGAAGCCTGGTATTATTTATGGACATGAGTTCTGTGGAACGATCACCGAGATGGGTGATGAGGTGCAGGGTTTTGAGATCGGCGAGCGCGTCGCGATCAACCCGCGTGTCCGCTGCGGACATTGCTATGAGTGCACGCACAACAGAGGCGACCTCTGCTCGAATTCTGACCACTATGGTCAGCTGGCAGACGGCGGATTCTCTGAGTACGCGAAGGTTTCTGTCGGCCAGATGTACCATGTAGACCAGAGCATTGACGTGGATATCGTAGCACAGACAGAGCCGCTGGCATGTGTCGTCAGCTCCCTGAACAAGGTTACACCGTCACCGGTTGACTACGTCATCCTGTACGGCGCAGGCCCGATCGGCCTGACCTTTATCCGTGCCCTGAAGGCGTTTGGTGTCAGAAACCTGATCGTCACCGCGAAGGGAGAGGATCGTGTCGCGGAAGCGAAAAACTGCGGCGCTGACATCGTGGTCGATGTCGCGAAGGAGACACTGGAAGACGTCGTCAAGGCAAACTGGCCGTTCAAGGCTGATCTGATCATCGACGCAGTCGGAAGAGGAAACATCCTTCCGGAAGCACAGAAGCTGATCAATCCGCAGGGCCGCATCCTTCTGTTCGGTCTGGACAACAATGCCCGTTCCGAGATCGCTCCTGGCGCGTTTGTCCTGGACGAGATCTCCATCTTCGGCGCGCTTGGCAAGGACTTCCCGGGAGCGCTGGAGCTGATCAGAAACCCAGAGCTGGGTCTGGATAAATTCATCACACATCGCCTGACTCTGGACAACATCCATGAGGGCATCGAGGCGATGCGCAACAAGAAGGCTTGCCGCTGCATCGTATACCCGAACGGAATTCCGGAGGGCAAATAAAAAACCAATACAATTGTGTGTGTTAAAAAGATCATTATGATCCCAAAATGAATAACGGCTGTCCGGCATCAAGATGAAACATGATGATGAAAGCTCATTGGCTGTTGCAGGCTCAACGAGTTCCTTCCTTAACGAGGATGCCGGGCGGCTGCTTTCATTAATATGATTTTAATAAGGAGCATATCATGAAAGAGTTACAGATTGGCGTCGTAGGACTCGGCGCGATTGGAAGAGAACACGTAAAGCGGCTGACCGAGCGCATCACCGGCTGCAAGGTCGTTGCTGTTTCCGAAGTGAATGAAGAAGTCGGCCGCAAGGTCGCAGAGCAGTATGGCGCGAAATTCTACGCGGACGGTGAAGAACTGATCAACAGCCCGGAGGTTGACGCAGTTATGGTCACCACATGGGATCCGGCTCACGCGCAGTATGTTATGGCGAGCATTAAGGCAGGCAAGAATGTCTTCTGTGAGAAGCCGCTTGCGACGGAAGTCGCGGAGTGCGAGGAAATCATCGCTGCTGAGCAGGCCTTTGGCAAAAAGATTGTACAGGTCGGCTTCATGCGCCGCTTTGACCCGGGCTATGTAGAGCTGAAAAAGACGATTGACGAAGGCAAAATCGGCCTGCCGCTGATCGTACACGCGTGCCACAGAAACATGACGCACGCAGCCACCATGACATCTGAGATGTCCATCAAGAACTCCGGCGTACACGAGATCGACGTGCTCCGCTGGCTGCTGGACGACGACTATGTATCCGGCCAGGTCGTGCTGCCGCGCCAGAGCCGCATCTCTGCGGAAGAAGGCCTGCAGGATCCTCAGATCATGATGCTCAGGACGAAGAAGGGCATCTGCATTGATGTTGAGATCAGCCAGAGCTCCGGCTATGGCTATGACATCCAGTGTGAGGTCGTAGGTGACCTCGGAACAGCGAAGCTGCCGGATCCGCCAAGAGTCATCACAAAGACGGACTGCACCCGCGCGACCGGAATCATGCCGGGCTGGGAGACACGCTTTATCGAGGCATACAACATCGAGATGCAGGACTGGGTAGACCGCGTCCGTTTTGGCCAGCCGCTGGCAGGCGCGTCTGCGTGGGACGGCTACATGGCATGCCTGACCGCCGATATCCTCGGCAAGTGCCGCGCAGAAGGCGGTACAACGAAAGAGATCACGCTGCCCGAGAAGCCGGAATTCTACAATTGACGATACCAGTATAACTGTTTATCTCTTTCTAAGTGAAACGGCCGTGTTTCATGTTTTGCGGCAGTTTCCGGGACTGCCGTGTTTGGGAGTTGTCTCATCACGGCAGTTTTTGCTTCCCAGGAAATTTCTTAATCTCCTGGAAAGCAAAACGCTCCGCGGGATGCGCACGCTGCTGTAAGGAAGATGTCACCTGCGGTGACCAGCAGCGGCGCTCAAAGTCCCGCAAGCGGACTTTGATTCTATAATGTTCTGCAGGTGACTTTTTTCGTATTTACCTGTTCTGATAATGTATGTGAAAGGAAGAACCAAATGCATTACAATGGACCAATCATCAGGCCGCAGACAGACGCCTACAGCCTGTTTATCGAAGTGACGGTCGGCTGCACGCACAACAGCTGTACTTTCTGTAATTTCTACGAAGGATATCCTTTCCGCGTCGCGCCGCTCGAGCAGATCGAGGAAGACCTGCAGGAGGCGAAGAGAAACAATCCGAATGTCAGCCGGATCTGGGCTTCCGGCGGCAATCCCTATGCGCTCAGCACGGAGCGTCTGGCGGCAATCGGGAAACTGTTTCAGAAATACTTTCCGGGATCCATCGTCAGCATGTACGCGCGGGTCGACGACCTGTGCCGCAAGACAGTGGAGGAGATGAAATACCTCAAATCGCTGGGCATCGGCGATCTGGTCGTGGGATTTGAGTGCGGCGACGATGAAATCCTCGAGCATGTAAACAAAGGGTACACGGTAGCGGATATTCTCGAGGGATGTAAGCGGCTGGAGGAAGCCGGCGTGACATACCGCATGATTTATCTGGGCGGCATGGGAGGAAAAGGAAAAGGCGAGGCTTCCGCAAAGAAGACCGTCGAGGTTCTGAATCAGCTTCACCCGTATTACATGTACCTGAACATGGTCACAATCGTGCCCGGAACAAAGATGTACGAGGAGCGGGAGCAGGGACTGTTTGAGGAGGCGGAAGAACGCGAGCGCCTCACGGAGTTCATCACGCTGCTTAGTGGTATGAAAAACGATATCCGCATCTTTGCGGCGCCGAATACGACGAACTTCTCGTTTGATATTGACCTGCAGAAAGATAAAGAGCGCGTCGTCAGCCGCATGATCGAGATCCGTGATCAGATGACCGATGAAGACGAGGCGCGTCTGCGCGAGTACCGTCTTTCCAAGACAGGCGTGTAAAAAACTGACAGGGCAGTTGCGCAAAATATCTGACAGGGCAGTTGCGCACAATATTTGATTGCAAACTCGTAAAAAGTAAGTTACCATAGATATCGTTTGACAGGCGGTATACTTGACGGGAATTATAATGAACGAGACACGCAAAGGGCATCTGGCTGCCATCTTCACAATCTCTGTGTGGGGAACGACCTACATTTCATCAAAAATACTGCTGCAGGATTTCAGGCCGGTAGAGCTCCTGATGATCCGGTTTGTGATCGGATATTGTGTCCTCTGGCTTCTCTATCCGCATCGTCTGAAAACAGATGGATGGAAAGAGGAACGGCTGTTTCTCTTTGCCGGCCTGACCGGCGTAACGGTGTATTATCTGCTGGAAAACATCGCCCTGCAGTACACGCTTGCCTCAAATATTGGCGTGCTGATCACGACGGCGCCGTTTTTCACCGCGATCCTTTCCAAAGCAGCCGGGATTACAGATGAGAAGACGACGCTGTGGTTCTATGTGGGCTTTGCCATTTCGATGATTGGACTTTGTATGCTCAGCTTCGGCGGCTCCGGCATGGAGCTGCACCTGCTGGGCGATCTGCTCGGTCTGCTGGCAGCCGTCGTCTGGTCGGTTTACTCGGTTCTTCTGAAGAAAATTACGGTGTTTGGATACCGGACGGCCGGCGTGACACGCCGGATTTTTGCCTACGGCACGCTGTTTATGATTCCGGTTATGGTGGTTCTGCGCTTCGATCCACCCTGGGAGCTGATGAAAAAGCCTGTGGTGCTGGTAAATGTTTTGTATCTGGGAATCATTGCGTCCGCGGTCTGCTTTCTGATCTGGAACCTGGCCGTGCGGCTGATCGGCGCTGTCAGAACGACGATCTACGTCTACCTGACGCCGGTTATCACAGTGCTGTCATCTGTTCTGATTTTACAGGAGAAGATTACGCTGATTGCAGGTATTGGAATTATATTGACGTTATTTGGGCTGATTCTTTCCGAGAAAAAATAAAAAAATGTGTTTACATTTCCGAAAATTCTGGTACAATAGCATTTGTACGGACGGTTAGCTCAGCTGGGAGAGCGCCCGCTTGACGTGCGGAAGGTCATGAGTTCGAGTCTCTTACCGTCCACTGCCAAAGCCTTGAAGACAGTAGTTTTCAGGGCTTTGTTGGTTTAAGGAAGCGCTGATTTAATCCATCACCGCTCAGTTCCCGGGAGATCAGACCGGCTCGAATTAATCGGTGTTTCCTTAGGAACTGTCGCAGACAGTCTGAAGGAGAAAAAAGAGGAGGTACCACATGGACGTCAAGAAAACAGTTGAGGAAATCAAGGACAAGGTGGAAGATCTGGACCTGAAGGAAAAAGCTGGCGAACTGAAAGAAAAGGTAGAAGAACTTCACATCAAGGAAAAGGTGGAAGAGCTTCTTGAAAAGACAGAGATTGACGACAAGATCAAGGAAAAGGTCGGCGAGATCAAAGATAAGTTCGCGAAGTGAGAAGCTGGAGTCGGATGGCGGGATCATGATCCTGCCAGAAAGAGTTACAGATACAATCAGAAAAATAGACGAAGGGTTGCTGCATCAGAAAAAATGCAGTGACTCTTTTTCTTTTGTTAAAAAAGGTATTGACAAATGTGTCTGCATGCATTATTGTATTAATCAGATAATACAACAGCACAATAATACAATGGTACAAAGAAGCGAAGACACAACGACACAAAGACACAAAGAAACAGAGGCGCAAAGGCGCAACGACACGATGACACAAAGGCACAATGGTGCGATGGCACCATAAAAAGCAATGCAGTAACAAAAAATAATCATTCAAGGAGGCGTCAGATGGCATGGGAATTGGACAACACGCGTTCCATCTATCTGCAGATTGTAGAAGAGATTGAGCGCCGGATCATGAAGGGAATCTACGCGCCGGGCAGCAGGCTCGCGCCGGTGCGGGAATTCGCGAATGAGGCAGGCGTTAATCCGAATACGATGCAGAAGGCTTTCGCGGAGCTGGAGCGGAGCGGACTGGTTTTTTCGGTGCGCACCAGCGGCCGCTTCGTGACAGAGGATGTGGAAAGGATCAGAAAGATGAAATTCGACACGGCGCGGGAGGCGACAGAGCAGTTTATCCGTCAGATGAAAGAACTCGGGTTTACAACGGATGAAATATTTCAGATCATTCAGGAGATAAAGGAGGGGGATTCAGATGCGTGACTTACTGGTGTGTCAGAATCTGACAAAGCGATATGGAAAAGGCGTGGAGGCGCTCAGTGACGTCAGCTTTTCGCTGGACAGCGGGAGAATTGTCGGCCTGCTCGGACCGAACGGCAGCGGAAAGACAACGCTGCTCAAGCTGGCAAACGGCCTGCTGGTGCCGACGTCGGGAGAAATTCTGCTGGAGGGAAAGAAGCCGGGGCCGGAGACAAAGGCGTTCGTCTCGTATCTGCCGGACGCAGAGTACCTGTTCGAGTGGATGAATATCCGAAGCCTGCTCGAGATGTTCAGTGATTTTTATGAGGACTTCAACCAGGAAAAAGCTGTCGAAATGCTTGGGCAGCTCGGGCTGGCACCGGACGCCCGTCTGAAGGCGCTCTCCAAGGGGAATAAGGAAAAGGTGCAGCTGATTCTTGCCATGAGCCGCGAGGCGCAGATCTATTTTCTGGATGAGCCGATCGGGGGCGTGGATCCTGCCGCGAGGGACTATATCCTCAACACAATTATCCGAAATTATTCAGAAGACGCGCTGGTAGTGATTTCCACGCATCTGATCGCGGACATCGAGCGCGTGCTGGACGAAGTGCTGTTTCTGCAGAATGGACATCTGGTGCTGCAGAGCTCGGTCGATGACATCAGGGAGAAGAATGGAAAGTCAGTGGACGCGCTGTTCCGGGAGGTGTTCAGATGTTAGGAAAATTGTTTAAATATGAATTTAAGGCAACTGCCAGAATTCTGGGCGTTATCTATCTGGCCGTTCTGGTGTGCGCGGCGCTGTTCGGGATTGTCGGACGCGCGAGTGTGAGCCACTTTGGGATGGTATATGAAGTGATGGACAATGCGGAGGCTGTCTCTTCAGCGGCCGGAACTTCGCGCAGTATGGAAGTCGCAATCGTCGTTTTTGGGATCATCTACATGCTGTTGATCGTATCCATGTTTGTGGTCACCGCGATTCTGATTATCAGCCGCTTTTACAGAAATCTACTGCGCGGCGAGGGATACCTGATGCACACCCTGCCGGTTCCGACCTGGCAGCTGGTGCTCTCCAAGACACTCTCTGCCCTGCTGTGGATGGTACTGTCGTTCCTGGTGATGCTGCTCTCGTTTTTTATTCTGATTCTGACGGCAGGACTGATGCGGGATGTCACGTTTGGAATATTTATACAGGATTTCCGCGATTTCCTGCTTACATTTAATCTGTCGGGCGTGTTCCTGGTCGTTCTGGTCATCATCGAGATGGTTGAATTTGTGCTGACCATCTATTTCTGCCTGGCGATCGGCAACATAGCAAACCAGCACAAGATCATGTTCGCGATCCTGACGTTTATCGGCGTGATGATAGTGGAAACGATCATTTCCGGCGTTGCCCAGAGCACGCTTCTGGGGTCAATGTTCCAGTGGGACGCGCTTTACGGGACGCCGGATATGGCTAATGCGGAAATTGCCAGATTGATGCGTGGCGCCGAGATCCGCCAGCTGATTATGAACCTGGTGTATGGCGTGTTGTTCTTCTTCGGGACAACCTTCACGCTGAAGAACCGGCTGAATCTGGAGTGAAGCAGGCGCTTTGAAGATGGCTTTGAATTAATAAAAGTTAAGTGTTCTTGCGAAGATTCCCGGATATGTTATACTGGAATGGATGAAAGTTGAATCAGCGGAGGGTTCAATCCCCCGCTGATTCAGTGCTTTGCACGAGCGCGCAGGGATCCGGAAAGGTTTTTCAGCAGGATTGATAAAGGGTGTCGATTCAAGTTCCGCGGGCGGGAGCTGAAAGATATCGGTGTATATATGGCAGTGGAAAAACGCCAGTTTGTCACATTTCATTACGTGGACGCGGATTACCACAGGCGGCATCCGCAGATGATGCACCGGCATCACGATGTGCTTGAGCTTCTGTATATCATGGAAGGCAGCGGCGCCTACGTGGTGGGCGGGCATGAATATCTCGTGCAGCCGGGGAATCTCGTGATCTGCAACAGGGGCATTTTTCACGGAGAACCTCCGGGAAAGATGAAAGAGATGGTCAGCGGCTGCTGTGTTTTGGATAATGTCCTGCTGCCGGGGCGGACAAAAAATACACTGACCGGACGGCGCGATCACCCGGTACTGTACTTTCAGGAAGAACGCGGGACGATGGATTTCCTGTATCGGACGTTGCATGATTACCACCGGCACCAGGAAGCATATGAAGATGTGTGCGAGCGGCTGGCGCAGACGATTCTGGAGATTACGCTGGCGAGGCTGCGGCGGCGCAGTGAAGTCGACGGAAAAACGAACCGGAAGCCCAATGATCTGATCCAGAGTATCACAGAGTATCTGGACGAGCACTACCATGAGGAGGTGTCTCTGGAGCAGGTAGAAAAAACATATCATATCAGTAAATCTGCGCTCAGCCATGTGTTTAAGGAGGAGACGGGGTTTTCCCCGATGCGGTATGTGATGCTGCGCAGGATCGGCGAATCCCAGAATCTGCTGATGAATACAGATCTGCCCATCGGTGATATCAGTGAACAGATGGGGTTTAACGACAACAGTCACTTTAGCAATACGTTTAAGAAATATGTGGGCGTGACACCTGCCGCGTACAGGAAATACTTTAAAGCGCAGGACGCCTCGAAATAGTTTACAGGAAATACTTTAAAGCGCAGAACGCCTCGAGATAGTTTGCAGGAAACGTGGCTGCTAAGTGTGTTTTACTATAAAAGATAATAAGGAAAAAGATGATAAGGAAGGCTTATGCCCGGTATCTCATGAAAAATGACAGCGGGCAGCGGCCTTCTTTTTTTGAGCTGTTTTACGGTTTTTTGGGCTTTTGTTTTGGCAGCCTGTCACTTTTGTTTTGGCAGCCGGTCTCCTTTGTTTTGGAAGCCTGTCGCTTTTGTTTTGGCGGCCTGCCACTTATGTTTTGGTGTGCGATCGATTTTTGCTCTGCTGTTTTCTTATCTGAGAACCCTGATGAGGTTATCAGTTTTTTCATGCAAGAATTTACAACTTTTTGGCTGCAAAGGTCGGAAAAAGGCGGAATTGGGACAAAAATCTGATAACACTTTCTTGGAAACGGACTTATAATAAAATCATCAAAACAAAACAAGCGGACAAAAAAATAAAAACAAGAACGAAATAAACAAACAAAACAAAAGAAACAAACAAAAACGCTGCAACAAACAATAATCGAACGAATGTAAAAGATGAATTGAAAGGAGTAAGCTCATGAGACTGGAAGGCAAAATCGCAATCGTTACAGGCGCGGGACAGGGAATCGGAAAAGGAATCGCTCTGGAATACGCAAAAGAAGGCGCGGACATGATGATTCTGGATCTGAAT
>JAFVEX010000034.1 GCA_017475785.1 Eubacterium sp.
ACGCGGCAGTGCAGGTCGCCGCAGCCTCTCGCCTCAACCATGTTGTACTCGCAGTTCTCGCCGCAGCACGCGCCGATCTCCTGAAGAGAGGCGGTGGATGTACGGCAGATCTCGGATCCCATGATGTCCCATGGACATGCGTCGAGCTCTTTCTCCACGCGATAGGTGCCGAAGTCATTGACGCGGCCCTGCATCAGCAGACGCTCGTCGCCGTTATCTCCGAATACGCCCGCGCGGAAGCCGCCGTTGTTGTCGGTTCCGGCAAAGAACGGGTGCATGAAGTGGTTCGCGAGATGGAAATCTCTGTAATGCAGGCCCGGAGCCACTTCCATGCCGGTGTCCGGATCAAAGATATAACGCTTAACGCCGCAGTCTACCTTGCACATGATCGTGCAGCGCTCGTCGTAGTCGGGAACAAGAATACGGAGAACCTCCTGGAACAGCGCGCCGATCACTGCATGATGGCGGCACGCGTAATGATATGCGTCGTGGAAGGATACCAGTTTCTCCCACGGCGTCTTCAGTGCCGGATGATTGGGCAGAGCCTTTCCCCCAACTTCTCTTGGCAGTCTGTCATCGATCTTCTTGCTCATAATTGCATACTCCTTTCATGAAATTTCCAGTGAATTTCCGAACGATTTATGATTTTATTATAGCAAGTTCTTGCGATTCAGCGAAATAAGACAAATTGAGGGTTTTTAAAACCGCCGTTCAAACAAACGGCGGTCATCAAAATTGAGTATAATAGATAACTGTTCAAGATCTATTCTGTCAGGCGTCGATCCACTCCCCTTCACGGAGCTTCACCCGCTCACCGGAATCTGAATTATTTGAGTTCAGCTCCGACCCGCTGCCCGCGCCTGCATACAATGCCTCCATCTCCATGTGCTTCAGAATGATCTGAATCCGCAGACGCTGATCCGGATCCTCCAGATCACACTGCAGCAGCTCTCGGATTTTTGTGAGTCTGGCCAGCAGACTGCTCTTATGGAGATAAAGCTCCTGCGCGGCGCGGGTGATATTCATATTATTGTTGAGATAGGCGCGCAGCGTCTCAATATAGCTTGCCTTGCCCTGCGACTCGTGATCGTGCTCCATCAGGCGCCGCAGTCCGTCCGTCAGCATCATATCGGAGGAGAACTCTCCGTAGCTGTGTGAAATCAGGTACTGGAGCGCGTATTCATGAAAGCTGTAGAGCAGAGCGTACGGGTTGTCCGAACCGCCCAGCTGCAGGGCGATGGTCGCCTGCCTGTAATACGCCAGAATCTGCCCCGGCTCCGTAAACACATCACTGATGCCGCCCTTCAGCTGCATCTGCTCCAGGATCTGACAGATGTCCTCGTACAGTCCCTCCTGTTCCGTGAAAGGACGTCTGACGCGAATGCACACCACCACAGAAGACTCATACTGAAAAGCGATGCTCCGCGGAATGCTCGTCTCAAAATGATTGCAGATATAGGCGGCCGGAACGGATTTTTGTGTCTGATCCGACAACAGAACTCTCAGGCATACATATCCCTCCCCGCCTGTCTGCATGTGTGCCAGATAGTTGCGGCGGGCGAAGTCTATTGTTTCCCCGTCCAGCGCGTCGCGAAACGCACTTTTCACGATGTGCGTCCTCCCGCTCAGGATAAAATCGTGGCCCACAATTGCCTTCTGCATTACATCCGCGAGATACTGTCCGACCGCTTCATCTCCCGGTCTGTACGGCTTCAGAACATAGGCGATGCTGATGTTTCCGATGTAGTCATGGCGCTCAAACAGATTATAGGAGACGTGCGTCACGCCGGCCTCCTCGACAAATATCGGCTCCCGGACAGAAGGATACATGCTCTGGTCGCTGATACAGGACGCGACATAGTCGCTCTGAAAATATCCATTCGCGTCCGGCCTGTACATCGCGAGATCCTCCTGCTCGTCGATCAAGTCGCTGTACGCCAGGAAGCGGAACTGAGAATCAATCAGCTGGATCGGATTGCCGATCACCGGATCGCTGACGCGGATCAGTTCATTTAAATCTGCCGTTGTATTTAAAATATGCGCCAGTTGCTCCTCCCACTGGTCGAAGCGGTTGAAAATCTGGTGAATCGCGTCATACAACTCCAGCAGATCCGCCTGTTCCCGGACAAAAATACAGGCACAATTTCCGTTCAGAAATCCCGCCGGCGGGTCATCAGAAACACAGACGAGCAGACTTCTCTCACCCGTATCGGGAAGCTCTGTCAGTTCTTCTGCTCTGCAGATATAGATCTGATCAGACAGCAGCGCTCCGTCACCGCTGTGATAAAACACCGGCCGCTTCAGCGTCAGTTCTTTTTTAAAGGAGCCTCTGCTGCCCACGTCAAACCGTTCGGCCAGCTCATTATACAGAATATCTGCGTTTAATCTCATGACATCACCTCTGTGCACACCCGCATTTTGTCTAATTATATCGTTACATCAGACATATTGTAAATACACGGATTAAAAACTATCCCTTTTTATACTTATTTCTTCGCATATTATCCGGCAATTCTTCCATGTTATGATGAGCATGGATGCATATCATCACAGACATATCGGATCAGGATTATTTTTTCACACGGAAAGGACGGTGCTCTGGAAATATGAAAGACTATTTTGGCTATCAGGATAAGGTTGTCGTTGTTACAGGTGCTTCCAGCGGCATGGGCAAAGCCGCGGCTGCCATGCTGGTTGATCTGGGGGCTCAGGTGTGGGCTCTCAGCCGGAGCGAGCCGGATGTTCCGGGCATTTTCAAATTTATCTCGACGGACCTCTCGGATCAGGCATCGATCGACGCCGCGTTTAAGCAGATTCCGGATCACATTGATTCCTTCTTCGGCATCGCAGGCGCGTCAGGTCTGCACAATACGTTCGTCGAGACGGTGAAAATCGATCTGCTCTCGAACAAGTATATTACCGAGGAATACCTGAAGAAGCGCATGTCTGCAGGCGGCGCGATCGCCTATATGACATCCAACGGCGGCTACGGCTGGGAACTGGAAGGTAACCGGAAATACTACGCCGATCTTCTCGAAATAAAGGGATGGGACGCGTTCGTCAGCGCGCTGGAAGCCATGCCGCTCGCAAAGGCATCCGGCAACCTGGGATACGCGTATTCAAAGCTGGCGCTGAACTATCTGGTCGCAATATACCAGGCTGTCTTCGCGCCGCAGGGTATCCGTGTCAACGCGGTTCTGCCTGCTTCCACAGAGACAGGCTTGATCGATGACTTTGCGGCCATGACCGGGGGCCGTGACAATCTGATGAAATTCACAGGCTATGCGCAGCGACTGGCAGAACCGAAAGAAATGGGTGAGCCGATCGTCTTTGTCAACAGCGACATGGCGTCCTATCTGTCGGGCGTCCATCTGATGGTGGATTACGGAAATATGGTTGAGGTAACCGCCGGCCTCAAAGAGAACCCGAACGGCGCCTTCACCTTTGATATGATCGTGCAGCATATGCTAAAGCAGATGGAAGAAAAGCAGTCCTGATAACACCTGTTCAAGAAGGAGGTTTTTACAAATGAAAGCAGCTATTTACTATGGCGTGCGCGACATTCGCGTTGAAGAAGTCCCGACACCGGAATGCGGCGAAAATGATGTTCTGGTTAAGATCATCAAGTGCGGTATCTGCGGATCTGACACCGGCAGCTACACGATTGGCGGGCATGTAGGCGGCAATGCGCCCGGCAAGGGCATCGGCCACGAGGTGTGCGGCCGGGTCGCCGAGGTCGGCAAAAACATCACGGAATTCAAGGAAGGTGAACGTGTCTGGATCAATCCTCTCACAAACATGCCGTACGGCTATTCCGATATGATGGGCGGCTTTGGCGAGTATGTTCTGGTTCCGAACGCAAAGGAACACTTCAATCTGTACCACGTGCCGGATGAGCTGACAGATGACGAAGTCGCTCTGATCGAGCCGTTCGGTGTCGGTGTCCGCGGCAAAAACGTGCCGGGCGCAAAGCCGGGGGATAAAGTGCTGGTCTACGGTGCTGGACCGATCGGCCTGTTCTGCATGGCTGGCCTCGTATCTCAGGGCATTAAACCGGTTGCAGTCGTCCGCAGCGACAAGCGCTATGATTTCCTGAAAAAGCTCGGCGTCGACATCTGCAACACCAGCGAGATTGAGCTGCCGGAGTATGTCGGAAAGCACTTCGGCATGACAAAAGCGCGCATTGGCTATCCGATACCGGATATGGACATTCTGGTCGACTGCGCAGGCGGTCCGCAGATTCCTGAGGAATTTGTCAAGATGGCTCATCCGGGCTCAAGGATGTCGATCGTTTCGACGACGCACACACCGCGCGAGATTCCTGGCCGCCTGATGAGCACGGAAGGCATCATGATGGGATCCTGCTCTTATACGAACGACGACATTGACGAGGTCATCGGCATTCTGGCAGGACACAAGACATGCATCACGGACGTGATCACGCACCACTTCCCGCTCGATCAGATGACCGAAGCAATGGAAGTCGCCTCGGCGCGCCAGGGCAGCATGAAGGTCATCGTGGATATTGAATAACAGGCGCGTCAACAATCATTTCACCCACTTGTAAGCAGGCTTGCGTGGGTTCATGCCTCCAGGCGCTGTGATCATCAAATCGTCCGACAACAGATAGTAAGTGATCATTTTATATGATCAATTTTGATGATTTACCCTGTTATGTATGTATACTAAAATGAGTTTATAAGGTATTTTGAGCAACCATCATACAATCGAAAGGAGCATTCTTATGGCAAAGCATGAAGCAGTATTTTCTCATATCGGACTTTCCGTCCCGGATGTTCAGGCTGCAATCAAGTTCTATTCTGAGGTTTTCGGCTGGAAGCACATCGCAGGCCCGATGAAGATCGAAAAAGGCGGCCGCGGGAGCGATTTCACCGATACACTGTATGGCCGCAACGGAAAAGAGTGGAAATCTTTCCTGCTTGTTCATATGATCACACCGGATAAAGTCGGTATTGAGATGATGCAGTTTGAGGAGAATCATCCGGCAGAGGATGATCTTGACTTCAACACCAACGGCATCTTCCACTTCGGCGTAGAGACCGGCGATATCAAAGGTCTTGTAGAAGAAGTCATCGCGCACGGCGGCGAGCAGGTGACCGACTATCACCCGATGCCATGTCCGGATATTATGGGCCACACGGTAGAATATAATGCTGTATTTGTTAAGGATCCGTTTGGCAACATCATCGAGATCTACACCTATCCATACGCGCTGCAGAACAAGCTGCCGACAAAGCTCGGCTGATTAAGTCCCTCTGACAAAGGACATTATCACCAACTCCTGACAATGCGGAAGCGGCTGTCACGATTATACGTGGCAGCCGTTTCTGTATTACCATCATACCAGGAAGTTCTTCAATCTGCGGTCTGATGCTCCGCAAACCCTGTACAAGTTCCTAACCCGCTCATTTGGATATAAAGCTCTGCGGCTCCTTGCCTGCCTGTAAGTTCAAAGCCCGCTGAAGGCACACTTGCCAACATACAAAAAGCATGAAAGCGGAATATGATTCCATATGCCACTTTCATGCCATTTTTTATGCGGATGCTTTTGTCCTGTGTCCCGCCCAGATCAGCGCGGCGAACGCGCAGCCGCCGATGATGTTTCCGATGGTCACGGGAATCAGATTGTGCCCGATAAACGCGCTCCAGGACAGTGCGCCGAGATCCACGCCCGCCTCTGTCGCCAGCGAGGCGTACGCCGGGACGCTCTTCGCGAACAGCGCCGCCGGCACATAGTACATGTTTGCGATGCAGTGCTCAAATCCCGCGATCACAAAGAATGCCACGGGCAGATACGCGCCGACTGCCCTTCCGATGATATCCTTCCCGCAGAGCGCGCACATGACGCCGATGCAGACCAGCAAATTACACAGAATGCCGAGAACCGTCGCGCGGCCAAAGGTAAGCGAGCACTTCGCCACGCCGGTTTTGATCACTGATACCGCCAGTACGCTGTTGTTGTAATTCATCTGTCCGCTGAACGCGCACGCCGCAGCCAGGAGCAGGGAACCAATGAAGTTGCCGATGTACACAAACACCAGATTGTAAACCATGCCCGCCAGTGGTACACGTTTCTCGAGCACGGATATCGTGATCAGGCAGTTCCCGGTAAACAGCTCAGCGCCAGTCAGGATGACCATGACGAGGCCGAACGGGAAGATCAGTCCGCTCGCAAGGCGCACAGCGGAGGCACTTTCCAGCGCGTGGCTCGCCACGGTGCTCGCGACACCTCCCATGCCGATCAGAAATCCTGCCAGTATGCCGAGCAGCAGCAGCTTCCAGACGGGACTTTTCGCCTTTTTCTCTCCGATATCGGCATAGCTGCCAATGAATTCTGCGGGGCTCAGCATACGATACCTGCTTTCTTTTCCGCTGCCATAATGACATGCTTCGCGAGAACTGCCGTCGTGACAGAGCCGACACCTGTCGGAACGGGCGTAATCGCCTCGACGACCGGCTCTACTTTGTCAAACGCGACGTCTCCGCACAGCTTGCCTTCTTCGTTGACGTTAATACCGACATCTACGATCAGCTGACCCGGGGAGACAAAGGTCTCGTCAACCAAGGCCGCTTTTCCGGCTGCGGCGATCAGGATTTCTGCCGTCTTGCAGGTGCCAGGCATATCAACAGTTCTCGTATGGCACATGGTGACCGTCGCGTGACGCGCCTGCAGCATCATAGAAACCGGCTTTCCGATGACCAGGCTTCTGCCGATCACGGTGACGCGCTTCCCCTTCAGCTCCACACCGTAATAATCAAGCAACTCGATGCATGCCTGCGCGGTGCAGGGCGGATATCCGGAGCCCTTTCCGGTAAAGACAGTTGCCAGAGAGCCCTGCGTCATGCAGTCCACGTCCTTCTCCGGCGCAAGCAGCGCGCAGGCCTCTGCCTCCGCCTCCTTGTCCGGGAGCGGGCGGAACATCAGGCACCCGTGGATTGTGTCATCCTCGTTGATCTGCCGGACCGTGTCCAGAAGCTCCTCCTTTGTACAGTCGGCCGGGAGCAAAAACTGCCGGACCGCGACGCCCACCTTCTCGCAGCGCTTCAGCGCTCCTGTCTCATAGGCAATGTCATCCCCGCGCTCTCCGACGCGCAGGATTGCCAGAGTCGGTGTGACGCCTGCCGCCTCGAGCTTCTCTCTTCTGCTGATCAACTGGTCCGTCAGCGCCTTCGCGACCGGCGCGCCCTTCCATACCTCTGCCATCTTATCCTTCCTTTCTGATTCTGCTGCTGACGGCCTCCGCAACGCTTGCCGCCTTCGGCAGATACTGATACATCAGATTGTCAATTTCCTGCTCCATTTCCCGGGCGGCTTCTCTGTTCTTCATAGATCCTGTGTTGATAAACACATTCATCGCCGCGCTCTCCAGCGCCGCGCGGCACATCAGCGCGCCGCATCCGACGTCAGAAATAAGCATAACACTGCCCTTTTCCAGCATTTCCTCGAGGAGATCAATCGCCCTGCAGCAGCACCGCACCATCTCCACCGGCGCAGCGCACGCATTTACAGTTGCTTCCTCCAGTATCTGATCCCTGTCCGGGGCGTCCTTCGGAATGGCATACGCTTTTGAGAGCGGCTCAAACGCCTCAGCGTCCGCGTTCACCAGGTCGATCAGCCGGTTCTGCAGTTTGGCCGCTTCTTCCATGATACGCTTGACATCTTCTTCCACCGCGGCATATTTCTTCTTTCCGACTGTGTAGTTTCCTACCATGATGCAAAGCGCCGCGCCCAGCGCGCCCGCTACTGCTGCCGCGCCCCCGCCGCCCGGCACAGGTGCCTTGGAGGCCAGCGCGTCGGCAAACGCCGGAACCGTTTTATCAGTCAGTATATTTGTCATAGATACCCTCCTCTTCTGGAATTCTTTCCGTTCTCAAAACAGTCAGACAGATTTTATCATAACCCTCCGCCTTACACGGCGCAAGGCATACTTCATCTGAAAACCCGCCCGAAATCCCTCTCCTTCAAATCATTATATTTCGTATGAAAACAGTATATCATCCGGTGTTATTTCAACAAATGATTAGAAGTAAGGAGAATTAATACTTATATTTGATCATTTCAGCGCACTTTGTCCCCCGATATAATAATGACAGAAAATAAAAATGGATTTAAACATATTTTTCGATAAAAAAGGCAGCCCGAAGGCCGCCGTAATGACCGGATTCTGATCCGCGCCGTTTTATCCCTGATTTAACAGGCGCACCAGAAGCTCCTGCCGGTTTGATACATGCAGTTTTGCGTAGATATGTGAAATGTGCTTGTTCGTCGTCGGCTGCGCGATGTGAAGCTTCTTGGAGATATTGGTCGGCGACACGCCGTGGCACAAAAGCGTCGCAACCTCAATCTCGCGGGGCGTCAGGTTCGTCAGTTCCCACGAAATGTTCGTAAGCACCTTCTCCCGGCGGTTGTGATTGAAAAACTTTTTATGCATATTGTTCAGCTGGGGAACCAGCAGATCCAGATACATTAGTTCTTCCTTTGTAAAATGATGGGAGCTGGTGCGATCCAGCATGAAATAGGTGCGGGGATTTCCGTCCGTGTCAAACAGACTGAACCCGAGCGAATAGTTGATCCCCAGCGCGCGGACGTAGTCCACGACAAACTCATCATTTTCTACAGTTGACCAGTCCCTGACATGCACCGGCTTATTGTGCGGCGGAATGTTCTCATTGAGCTGTGTCGGAATAGCGTACCGGCCGTTCAGGATCTTGGAGTAATATTCATGGTAGGCAGAAACCCATTTTTTGTCGAGTCCGATGATATACTGGTCGGAAATCTTGCCGTTGCCGTTGATGAAATAGATTCTTCCGTGATTATAGTCACAGATGTCTTTGAGCCGCGTAATTACGCCGATGGAAAAGTCTTTCCACTCATGGACGCTCCCGCAGTCCAGCAGGATATTATAAATATTTTCGTACATCTGGGATTCCACTCTCACACCACCTTCTACAAGAATTGACCAGGATCTCGGACTGCCATTATAATAATACAATATGTGGTTATTAATTTTTTTCAAATAAATAATAATATTTTTTAAATGATCAATTATTATTATATAAATTATAGTATACACTGCTAAAAGTCAATTCATTTTCTGATATTATTTAAAAAGGCTGACATGTGTTCTATACTGCTCCATTTCTTACCAACATTCGTCGGTTTGTCTGGAGATAAATGTTAATATCATACTAAAAAAACAGCAATTCCGCTGCGCCGGAACAGCAATTTATTCTATTTATCATAGTGATTATGTATGATATATTGACGGCGCATCATGCAAAGAAGAAGGGAGTTCTCATGCAGACGCCTGACCTCACGCAACTAAAGAAAGAAACCCGGACCAGAATCCGGAGAGCCATGCGCGCGCTGGATCCCGGCGAGAAATCCCGGATCGATGAAGCGATCTGCCGTCAGGCGGCAGCGCAGCCGCAGTTCTTAGCTGCAGGCCGGATCTTCTGTTTTCTGGGAATTGACTGGGAAATCAATACGGATGCGCTGATCGACGCGGCACTCGCCGCCGGAAAAGAGGTATACCTTCCTCTTGTCACCGGTCCGGGCATCATGGAGGCGCGCCGGATTTATGACCGGTCGGAGCTCGTGCCCGGCGCGTATGACATCCCGGAGCCGCCGCAGAATTCACCTGCGGCAGATCCATCCGAAATCGAGCTGGCCATCGTGCCCTGTGTCTCCTGCGACAGAAGCTGCATGAGGCTCGGTCAGGGCGGAGGCTTTTATGACCGTTTTCTGGAGCACGCATCCTTTTACACAATTGCCCTTTGCAGGGAAGACGCGCTGCTGGACGAGGTTCCTGCAGAGCCCTGGGACAGCCCGGTGGACTGCGTCATAACTGAAAACCATATATTTTACAAGGAGGAAAACGAACATGGGATTCAAATCTGACATCGAAATCGCGCAGGAAAACACACCTCTGAAAATTACTGAAGTCGCTGCAGCCGCGGGAATCGATGAAAAGTATGTAGAGCAGTACGGCAATTACAAGGCGAAAATCGACTATGCCTTCCTGAAGGAAACAGATCTTCCGGACGGCAAGCTGGTTCTTGTGACAGCCATCACGCCGACACCGGCAGGCGAGGGCAAGACGACGACCACGGTCGGACTGGCTGACGGACTCCGCAAAATCGGCAAGAAATCGGTCGTCGCGCTCCGCGAGCCGTCTCTGGGCCCGGTATTTGGTGTCAAGGGCGGCGCTGCCGGCGGCGGCTACGCGCAGGTTGTCCCGATGGAAGACATCAACCTGCATTTCACCGGTGACTTCCACGCGATCGGCGCGGCAAACAATCTGCTCGCGGCAATGCTGGACAACCACATTCAGCAGGGCAACGCGCTCGGTATCGACGCAAAGCAGATTACCTGGAAGCGCGCCGTTGACATGAACGACCGCCAGCTCCGCAACATCGTGGACGGCCTGGGCGGAAAGGCACAGGGCGTACCGCGTGAGGACGGATTTGACATCACGGTCGCTTCTGAGGTCATGGCTGCGCTCTGCCTGGCAAGCGACATCACGGATCTGAAGGAGCGTCTGGGACGCATGATCTGTGCCTATACCTTCTCCGGTGACCCGGTCACTGCGGCAGATCTGAAGGCACAGGGCGCAATGGCTGCTCTCCTGAAGGATGCACTGAAGCCGAACCTCGTGCAGACACTGGAGCACACGCCGGCATTTATCCACGGCGGACCGTTCGCGAACATCGCCCATGGCTGCAACTCCGTCACCGCGACAAAGATGGCTCTGAAGCTCGGTGACTATGCCATCACAGAGGCAGGATTCGGCGCAGACCTCGGCGCGGAGAAATTCCTGGACATCAAGTGCCGCCTGGCAGGACTGAAGCCGTCAGTGGTCGTCATCGTCGCAAGCGTCCGCGCGCTGAAGCATCACGGCGGCGTCGCAAAGGCAGATCTTGGAAACGAGAATCTTGACGCACTGAAGAAGGGTCTTCCGAACCTCCTGCAGCACGTAGAAAACGTCACGCAGGTGTACGGCCTTCCGGCAGTCGTCGCGATCAACGCGTTCCCGACCGACACAGACGCAGAACTGCAGATGGTTGAGGAAGAGTGCAAGAAGCTCGGCGTCAATGTCGCGCTCTCCGAAGTCTGGGCAAAAGGCGGCGAAGGCGGCAAGGCTCTCGCAGAAGAAGTCGTCCGTCTCTGCGAGCAGGGCGCGGAGCACTCCTACACCTATGACCTCGACCTTTCCATCGAAGAGAAGCTTGACACGATCTGCAAACGAGTCTACCACGCAGACGGCGTAGAACTGACACCGGCGGCGAAGAAACAGGCTGCGAAGCTGACAGAGCTCGGCTTCGACAAGCTCCCGATCTGCATGGCGAAGACACAGTATTCCTTCTCGGACAACGCGAAGCTGCTCGGCGCGCCGCGTGACTTCACAGTCGTCGTGCGCAACTTGAAGGTTTCCGCCGGCGCAGGATTCATCGTCGCGCTGACCGGAGATATCATGACCATGCCGGGTCTGCCGAAGGTTCCGTCCGCAGAGAGAATCGATGTA
Source organism: Eubacterium sp. (assembly GCA_017475785.1). Next base: position 11,547 of record JAFVEX010000034.1, read on the forward strand.
GACGAGAACGGAAAGATTTCCGGATTGTTCTAAATTGTAGTTTGTCGGGATCGTGCTGTTTTTATTTGCGCACTCACCGGATCAGTTTCCTCTGACGATCCGGCAAAAAGCTTCCAGGCCAGATGATAAGACC
>JAFVEX010000035.1 GCA_017475785.1 Eubacterium sp.
GACCTGCCGGAATACCTCAAGCATGGCTGCATTTTCCTCTTCATCAGGCTTAACAACCACGCGCTGGCCCCTGACTCTGTCCTGGATTACCTCACCTTCTCCGCTCTCTTCCTGCTCACGCAGCAAGACGTTCAGGTAATTGAACGGAATCTCGATGCCCTGCCTGGACGTCAGATGGATGTATCCATGCCCGTATTGCTCCGCCACTTCCGTAATTGCCGCGAGCTGTCCGGCACTGACCTGTCCGCCCGTCACAGCCAGACGCAGGGAAAAATGATCCTTTTGCTTCTGCCGCATGAAGCCGCCTTTTTTCAGGGTTGCGTAATCCGTCGCCATAACCATTTCCTTCCGTTTAAATCATCTTTAATCGCCGCTTTTCTGTACATACAGCTCATATGTGCCGTCACCGTTATCCGACAGCCTGAGAACCTTATGTCCCTCGTCCTTCACGCTTCTGGGCACATTCTGCACCGGTTCCCCGTCATTCAGACGAACATCCAGAATTTCCCCGTCCTCCAGTTCTTCTAGCGCGACCTTTGTTTTGACGAACGTCACAGGACAGACCACGTCTGTGATATCCACATATGCGTCCGCTTTAATGTCCAAACTGCTCATGATATAACTCCTCCGTCAGGAACAAATCTACGACCCATCACTTGTTATGACAACTGTCTGTTTTGATCCTCTCTCTGCCACACAGACTGCCTGTTATGATCATCCTTCTGTTATAATCAATTCTTCCTTCCGGACGATCCGGTTTTCGGCATCTTCTCCCTCGATGTGAAACGCGTTCAGAACGGGTTCGTCCTTCTTTTCCAGCGACAGGATCAGGTATGTCGCGCCGCTGTCGTTTGCAAGCCGGATATCCTCTCTGGAAGGCCTGGAAGGGGTTTCCGGGTGCGAGTGCCAGTTTCCCAGCGGCGCCAGCCCCTCCTTCCGCATTTCTCTGACTGCCGACAGCTGCTCCCGCGGATCGATGGAAAAATGTTCGCTGCTGTGATCGATGTTTGTCAGCAGGTAAACCTTTTCGATTATCCTCGCGTCCTCGCCGTCTCTTCCGGCGACCAGTCCGCAGGCTTCGTCCGGCAGCTGCTGCAGGGCATGCAGGCAGAGTCTGTCATAGTCCGATTTTCGAATGATTACTCTCATCGCAGGCTCTCTTTACTCTTTCTTTTTCAGCTCTGACTCTTTCTTTTTCAGCTTTTAATCTTTCTTTTTTAGCTCTTAATCTTTTTTCAGCTCTTAATCTTTTTTCAGCTCTTAATCTTTTTTCAGCTCACAGGCAGCCTGCTCATAGTCAATCAGTTCTGTGATGGCCGGCGTGTCAGAACAAACCGCGCACCCGTTTCCGCGCGGCGGAAGCTTGATCTTCCGGAATTCCATGGTCAGGGCGTCGTACGTCAGGAGATAACCGGCCAGCAGTTCGCCTGTGCCGGTCAGGTATTTGATTGCCTCCATCGCCTGGAGCGACCCGATCACTCCGCCCATCGCGCCGATGACGCCGGCTTCTCTGCACGTCGGCACCGCGTCCTTTGGGGGCGGGCTGTTGAAAATACAGCGGTAACACGGACTCTCGCCCGGAAGAATCGTCGTCAGCTGCCCCTTAAAGCGAATGATCCCGGCGTGCGACAAGGGTTTCTTTGCCATCACGCAGGCGTCATTTATCAAGAATTTTGCAGGAAAATTGTCTGTCCCGTCAAGTACGAAATCGTAATCCGCGATCAGGTCCAGGATGTTTCCGCTGTGAACGAACGTGTGGTATGTGTTTACCGTCACGTCCGGGTTGATTTTCCGAATCGTCTCTGCGGCAGATTCCACCTTCTTTTTCCCGATGTCTTCTGTCGTGTGGATGACCTGTCTCTGCAGGTTAGAGAGATCCACCACGTCCGCGTCCGCGATTCCGATGGTTCCGACGCCTGCCGCTGCCAGATAGAGAGCAGCCGGCGCGCCGAGACCGCCGGCGCCGATGATCAGCACCTTCCCGCCCAGCAGCTTTTTCTGTCCTTTGACGCCGATCTCCTTCAGGATAATATGTCTGGAGTAGCGCTCCAGCTGTTCATTGGTAAATGCCATTATCTCGCGCCTCCGCCCATAAAATAAAGAAATTCTATTTCGTCGCCTTCCTGCAGCCTGCGGCCGGCAAAAAAGCCGGACTCCACAAACTCTTCGTTGACTGAGACCGTGACGTACTGGGGCGTCTCCACCTTTTCCTGCTCGATCAGTTCAGCGATAGTGATGCCGTCTTTTACTTCCTTCTTCTCTCCTGCTACATGGATTATCATTTCGGTGACTCCTCTCCATTATGATCTTCTGCCGCCAGAACTGCCCTTCTGAAATCCTCTGTCAGATCCCGGCTGTCTTCAATTCCCACACTGACCCGTATTGTATCTTCATAGACGCCCGCCGCTTCTCTTCTTGCGTCGGCACACCCGGCGTAGATCGTCGACGCCGGATGAATCACCAGCGTTCTCAGGTCTCCGATATTGCTCGCGATCCGCGCGTATTTCAGCTGATTGATAATCTGAAATGCCTTCTTCTTCGATCCGGCCCGGAAATTCAGAATGCCCCCGCCATATCCGTTGAGCACCTTCTCCGCCAGCGCATGATCCGGATGATTCGGGAGAGTCAGGTAACTGACCTCTATGCCCGGGATCTCATCGAGCGCTCTCGCCAGCGTGTCTGCATTCCGGCAGATCCTTTCCATCCTAAGACCCAGGGTATCCAGGCCGATATAACTCAAAAACGCGTTCGCCGGCGCCATGCAGCCGCCCAGGTTTTCCCAGAGATCTGTGCGGAGACGGATCAGAAACGCCCGCTTTCCGAACGGGGCAAATTCTCTCAATGCCGTGTGTTTTTCAAAATCCCAGCAGAACCTTCCGCCGTCCACGATAATCCCGCCGATGGAGTTGCCTCCGCCGTTGATGTATTTGGATGTGGAATGGATCACCACGTCGGCACCTTCCGATAAAGGCTTTGCCAGATATGGCGTCGCGGTCGTCGCGTCAACGAACAGCGGAATTCCTGCCCTGTGGGCAATCCCGGACACGGCAGAGATATCCATCACCTTCAGCGCCGGGTTGCTGATCAGTTCTCCGAATATGACTCTTGTCTTTTCAGTAATTGCTTCTTCAAGACCCGGCCCGGCGAGATTGTCCAGAAAAACGGTGTGGATGCCCAGCTGTTCAAAGTCGTGAAATAAGTTCAGCGTTCCTCCGTACAGGCTGCTGCCTGCGATAATCTCATCCCCGCTGCGGCAGACAGACAGAAGCGCTGCCGTGACGGCGGACATCCCGCTGCTGGTACAGACAGCGCCCGCGCCGCCTTCCAGTTCATTGATGCGCTGCTCAAACGCGGTCAATGTCGGGTTGCCGATGCGGGTATAGGCATAGCCCGGCCGCCTGTGGGCAAAGACCTTTTCCAGATCTTCCATCGTCTCGTATTGAAAAGCAGTAACCTGTGAGACAGGGGGAAGGATCTCTCCATTGCTATAGCCGCCGGAATTCACACCGTGCAGTAATTTTGTGTTGAATTCCATATGCAGTATCTCCTCCTCCCGGTCCGAAATGCCGCAGGACTTTAAAAACGCGGTGAACTGATTGTCCCGATCTAACTGATCGTCCTGATCTTTATTGAGCATACAGCAGAGTGCCCGCCCGCGTAAAATACTTAGGATTTAGAGAACATTCTCAAAATGTTTGATAGCATATACCGCGATTACGAGAAGCTGTTTTTGAGCGCCTCAATGTAATGCTCGCACATCTGACTTGGCACGCAGTTTTTCTTGATGATATAGCCGATTACCATCACGGCGTTCTGATTGTTCTCGTCTTCTCTGAACGGGACAACCACGCAATTGTTGCCATTCAAATCTCCGGAAATAATCCCGGAACACAGGGTATACCCATTCAGGCCTGCCATCAGATTCAGCATGGTCGACCGGTCATTCACCTTTACCGTCTGCGGGTATTGCTTTTCACTCAGAATTTCTTCGGCAAAATAAAATGCATCATCCTCCTGCTCAAAGGAGAGGCAAGGATAATCCATCAGCTGTTCCATGCCGATCGATTCCTCCCCGGCAAGCGGATGGTTTTTCCAGAGATAGACATACGCCTGGCACTCCACCAGCGGATAGAATTCCAGTTCCTGCTCTCCCAGATATTTGCGCAGCACCTTCTCATTCGCGGCGGACATATAGATTACACCGATCTCACTTCTGAGGGAACCGACATCTCTGATGACCTCCTTCGTCTTCGTCTCGCGGATCGCGAAATCGAATTGCTTCATGTCATACTGCTTTGCCATATCCACAAACGCTTTCACGGCAAATGAATAATGCTGTGTGGAGACGGCAAATTTGCGCTTATAATTTCCCTCGCCCTCGTATTTACTGAGGACCATCGCGTAATGCTGATAGAATATCCGGATATCCGTCAGGAATTCTCTGCCTTCCGGCGTAACGGTCACGCCTCTGTGCGTTCGATGAAAAATTGTGATACCCAGTTCATTCTCCAGCTCTTTGACTGCGCTCGTCAGTGTCGGCTGGACGATGAAGAGTTTCTCCGAAGCCTTGTTCATAGACCCGCATTCTTCGATGGTCAATACGTATAAGATCTGCTGTAAAGTCATATCATCCCCATCTTTCATAGAAAGACTCGCAGATATTCTGCATTCGTTCTTACTTTTTATCTTTCCGCTGTTCTATATCATATATTTTCGATATGTTTTATATGTATAGCATATTTGCGATGGTTTTTCAACTTCTTTTACAAAAGATACCTAATCCTGATCATCAAAAAAACTTATAATAAACTGCCGGGCAGCCACTTTTTTACGTGCGAAAAAACCGGCACCCTTTTGTAAAGGATGCCGGCCGGCTTTCTACACGCCTGGAGGGAATCGAACCCCCGACACACGGTACCGGAAACCGTTGCTCTATCCACTGAGCTACAGACGCAGATACAGGGAGGGACTTCTTCGTCCGCCTGCAACGTTACGATCATAGCACAGGGATGAAAGATTGTCAAACTAACTGTTCCTGATTTCTCCGGATTTTTCTCCTGTGAGCAAAAGCATCTGCTTTTCTGCGCAATCATAATAGTACAGATTGTCGGAGAGCACTTCCTGCGGCGCGACCTGTGTGCGGTTGATCTCTCTTACCATCGCAAGAAGAATGGCTTCATCCCACACTTCATCTTTTGCCAGAATCAGGCACTCGTGAATACTGCTTGGCAGAACATAGTAGTCCCCCTGCATCCATTCCCCGATACGCCGCTGCATCGTCTCATCGGCGATCAGCACTGCTCCAAACGTCTTATTTTCATTCGTAAGAAGATACAGCGGTGAGGATTCTCCGTCATAAAGCTGGATGGAGTTCATCTCCTGAAGCACACTGCCGAGCGTCCGGAACACAGGCTTCATAGAAGAACAGGTTCTGCGCCAGGCCTCTTCCAGAAGTTCTTTTTCACTGATGTTCCACTGCCGCACATGCTCCCTGCTGATCAGGATCGAAGCATCCTGTATGATGGCGGAATCCACCTGATAATAGCTGACCAGCGCAAGATCATTCCATCTGGTGTGCGGCACCTGCTGCAGAAGCTTCTGGTTTTTCTCGTAATTGATCAGCTTGCAGAAGATGCTGCCCCGGACCTCTGTGTAGCACAGAAAAAAATTCCTTGGCATTTCCCTGCGCGCATTGTACTGCTCACACTGTTCCAGAAGATGATCCGCCAGCTGTGATACCGGCATGCCATTCTGATACTGCGTGTAGTACGGCTCCATATAAATAGAAGGATACAGGCCGCTTCTGCCTGCGCTGATTTCCATCGCCCGTCTCCGGATTCCGTTGTTTTTCGTGATGGTCTGAAGCCTGACGTCGATCTTCTCCTTCGCCTGAAGCCGTACTGCTTCCGCAAGTGCTTTTTGAAACTGCAAAAAATTCATAGATTCCTCCTTATATGCTTTCCGGCAGCCAGAAGAAAATGGCAAACAGCAGAAAAAACCATGCTGGAGAAAAACCGGTTCATTCACTCAAAAAGTGCGGTCATGAATGAATCAGTGCTCCAATAAAAGCAGCGCGGCGTCTGAAAAGACGCACACAAAAAACTGCTGCCGGACAGCCTCTCAATTATTTGTTAAAAATGGAAC
>JAFVEX010000036.1 GCA_017475785.1 Eubacterium sp.
CGGACAAAGAGTCACGCTTATGATGAATTGGCCGCACACCTACAAAATCTTAGTGCGAAGTTCGATGGCATTTCCCGTGGAGTGTGCAGAGAATATCATTGTCGGAGTGCGAAAATAAAATGCCACGATCCCGACAAACATAAATTTACTTCCTCCGCTCACCGGGATCGAATGCCGTGAGGTCCTTGACAACCTCCCCGGCGATGATCAGACCCGCGACCGACGGAACAAATGACGTGGAACCCGGAATATCCCGGCGGTCGGTGCAGTGCCGCGCCGTGTCCGGCGGACAGATACAGTGCGCCCGGCAGCTGATGGACAGATCTTCGAAGGGCCGGATCGGCTTTTCCTTTGAATAGACCACCTTCAGGGAACGGATTCCTCGCTTCCTGCACTCACGCCGCATGACCTTCGCGAGCGGGCAGACAGAGGTTTCATAGAGATCCGCGACTTCAAAGCCTGCCGGATCTATTTTGTTTCCCGCGCCCATGGAAGATATAATCGGGGTGCCGGCGCGGTTTGCCTGCTCGATCAGCGCCAGCTTGCCAGTTACAGTGTCGATGGCGTCGACGATATAATCATACTGGGTAAAATCAAACTGATCCTGTGTTTCGGGAAGGTAGAAGGTCTTGTAGGTGTTCACTTTGCAGCCGGGCCAGATCTCATGAACCCGCTGCTCAGCCACATCCACCTTGTACTGTCCGACTGTCTTTCGTGTCGCGATGATCTGACGGTTGATATTTGTCAGGCAGACCCTGTCGTCATCGATGAGATCCAGCGTGCCGACGCCTGAGCGCACGAGTCCCTCGACGACGTATCCGCCGACGCCGCCGACGCCAAAAATGGCGACCCGGGAGGCCGCCAGCCGTACCATTGCTTCTTTGCCGAACACAAGCTGTGTTCTGGAAAATTCATTTAACATCGTTCAGATACCCATTCTGATCTTTTATAACAGCTCGTCCAGTGTTTTCCCGTAGGAAGGCAGAAATTCCCGCACAAATACCTGCACCTCCGGCAGCTCCTCACACATCTCTTCGATCACCTGCCGTGTGCTCTCTTCGGCCGTGCGGAACTCTGTATTGCCGGCGCGCGCCTCTTCAATGCACTTGATCAGCGCGGCGATCTTATCGGCCGCCTTGACGAGTCTGCGGGCGTAGGTATCCTGCTCATACAGCTTGTCCATGGCCGCCGCAAGAACCGGGCTCGCCGCTGCCGCGACAGCGTCTTCTTCCATCTCCTGCTGGCTGTTCATCTCGTACAGCGGCCGGAAAATCGCCTCATAGGATGGCCGCAGGTCCTCCGGCAGTCTGTCCAGCAGGCGCTGCTCTGCCGCGCGCTCCACTTCCTTATAGGCATTCTTCAGATCATCGTTGTAATATTTGACCGGCGTCGGCAGATCTCCGGTGATAATCTCGGAGGCATCGTGGTACAGCCCGATCAGGGCTGCCCGCTCCGCGTTCAGTCCCCGGTTGTACCGCACATTCCCGATCACGCAGAGGGCGTGCGCGATCATCGCCACTTCCTCCGCATGTTCACTGAGGTTCTCCGGCCTTGAGTTGCGCATCAGCGCCCAGCGCTCAATATATTTCATTCTCGAGAGCGTCGCGAAAAATGTAGACATAATTTCTCCCTCTATTCTCACGCCTTCGCATCAAACCGGGTCAATTTCAGGTTCTTGATAATAGAACAAAGCTGCTGCACATAGGTACTGTCTGTCGCGTATCCGCCGTTTTTGATAATGCGCGCGGCCCGCCGGTAGCTGGTGCAGCCCTTCAGGCCTGCGTAGCGGAGACTGGTGCCGTCACGCGCGCCTAGCAGATAAGCGCTGTGATCGGCGATGGAATCCTCTATGCTTGCGTACTTCCGGAAGATCGCGACAATCGTTGTCTTGACGCCAGGCGTGTACTCTTCTTTCGTCTGCTTTTTATAGACAGATTTTCCGTCCCACTTCGATCCGCTCCAGGTATTTCCGGAAAGTGTGGTCTTCATTCCAAAGCAGTTATTTGCCATCAGCGCCAGCTCCGAGCGGCCGTACCAGCTCTCCAGAATAAACTGCGCCATACTGACCGATGCCAGAACACCGGTTTTTCTCTGGTCCGCAGTAAAAAGCGGCCCCAGCTTCTCGATAATTTCATCTGTCGACATACCGATCAGCGTGTATGTCTTCGTTCCTTTTCCAGCGCTGGTCGCGCGCTTACTCTTTGCGCGGGTAATTGTTTTGGTGAGCGCACCGTCATCCCCGAACACGTACACTGTCTTCCCGATCAGATAATGACCTGTGACCATCCGCCCGTCTTCGTCATAGTAATATTTTTTCCGCCGCTCTTGCGCCAGCCCGTTTTCATCGCGCCAGTTCGTTTGTTGAAGTAATATTTCTCTCCTTTAATCGTCTGCGCGCCAAAAAGCATCTCTCCTGTCTTCCTGCTGTAATAGACGCGGAGCTTCTTTCCATTTACCTGAATGGTACGAAACCCTTTTTGCAGCCTGCCGTTTTTGAAGAGGTAACACTTCCCGGCAATCTTCCTCTGCCCAGTATATTTTTTCCAGTTTCGGTAATAGATGGTTCTATCCGCGTTCCAGCCATTTTTTACCACTTCCTGCGCGGTACCCTTTACCCCTGTGGTCTGAGCTGCCGCCGCGGTCTCATGCGCCGCGCCTCCGGAGGCCAGAATGGCACAGACCATCATTGACAAAAATATTTTCTTCCAAAATTGACGCATATTGATTCTCCTGTATATTCGGAAATCCTGCAGCAGCCGGCAATTGCCGGGCCTGCGAAGCTTAGGAACTGCAGCAGAATAACTTGATCATTTTCTTTGCCAATTGTTCCTGATTGCTGCGGCGAAAATACTCGACAATGTCTACGCTCCGCTTCGGTCCGCGCTAAGCACTCGTCCACTGGACGAGCAGCGCCCCGCATTGCCTGCGTTTTTCTTCTTGCACTCAGAAAAATTGCCTGCGGAAAATGATCAAGTTATTTCTGTACAGTTCCTTATCGTGAGAACGCAGACAATCTTTAATTCCTTCGTGCGCTCCTGCTGTTATTATGGAAAATGCCTATTTAATCAGTGTCTCCTTATCTTCCCTACCGAACAGGACCGCCGTACTGATCGTACGACGGTCCCATTTCGTGCCGCAGGCCGGGGTCGAACCGGCACGGGTATCACTACCCACGGGATTTTAAGTCCCGGGCGTCTGCCTATTCCGCCACTGCGGCATTGAAAGAAGTATATCCTATTTGCGTATTGTTTGCAAGTTCTTTCTGCCGCCCTGACGTCCGGTATCGTAGTCACGCCTGCCGCGGTAGTGCCGCTCCCGGTGCTCCTTTCTCGCGCCGTCTGCGGCGGCCTGGCGCTTCCGGTCTGTCTGGTGAAAAACCATGGAGCTTTTTGCCGGCATGTGCAGACGAAGCAGGCCGCCCGGGGCGCGCAGCCTGTTCTTTCTCGTTGAGAAGCCACCGGAATCTGTGCTGAAAACACAGCTGACCGTCAGATCCGCGTCTGTTCTGGAGGCTCCCGTCATCCAGAGCGGGATTTCGGCCTGAAATTCCTGATCCCGGTTGTTGATCACGACAACAACTCTGTCCTTCTGCGTGAATCTGCCAAACGCGAGTACATTCCACTCGTGCATCAGGATTTTTGTCGCGCCCGTGCGCAGCACAGGATATTTTTTATGCAGTGTAATGGCCGCCTTGTAAAACCGCAGCATCTGATGGTCTTCTCTGCCCCAGGGATACGGTCTTCTGTTGTCGGGATCTGTAAACCCGCAGACACCCGCCTCGTCTCCGTAGTAGAGTGTCGGCGCGCCTGGCCAGGTCATCTGGAAGACAACCGCCTCCCGCATAACGGCCTTGTCAATGCCTTCTTCCGCGCTCTCAGGCCCGCATGCCTCGACGCGGCCTACCCTGTGATTTGTACGGGTCAGAAAGCGGGAATGATCGTGATTGTCCAGCTCGTTCATCGCGGTGAGCAACGACGGCGTCTGCATCCGCTTCATGTTGTAGCGCATGGCGTCACAGAATGCATGGTCATTGCCGAGCATTTCATCCCGGAAGGCGTCACTGTGCTTTTCCATGCCTGTCAGGAACCAGGTGATCGGCTCCATGAAGGCATCGTAATTCATGATTGTATCCCACTGGTCTCCCTTCAGCCAGGATCCGGCGTCTCCATAATGCTCGGCGACAATCAGCGCGTCCGGATTCGCCTCCTTGACGTGTCTGCGGAATTCGCGCCAGAAGGCGTGGTTAAATTCGCTGGTATGCCCTAGATCCGCGGCGACATCCAGTCTCCACCCGTCCACGTTATATGGCTCAGAGACCCACTTGCGGGCAATCCGGTAGATTTCCTCCTGCAGGCGTCCAGAGCCCTCGTAGTTCAGCTTTGGAAGCGTTTTGTGGTTCCACCAGCCGTCATAGCTCTCATTGTAAGGCCAGTCCTGATTCTGAAACTGGAAAAAGTCGCGGTACGGGCTGTCAGATGACACATAGGCACCGGGCATAAAGCCGCGTCTGCCCTCATAAATCCTCTCCCTGTCCATCCATTTGTTAAAGGAACCGCAGTGGTTAAACACGCCATCCAGAATTACCCGGATATTCCTTTTATGCGCTTCCTGAACCAGCTCGATGAACAGCTGATTTCCTGCCTCCAGATTCTCCAGACCGGTCACGCGGCTGATATACTTTTTCGCGTTGTGGTTCTCGTTGTCCCAGTGCTCCAGCAGCCCATCTTCTTCAGAAACGATTTTCCCGTAGTGCGGATCTACATGATCATAATCCTGAATATCGTACTTGTGATTTGAAGGCGACACAAAAATCGGATTCAGATAAATTGCCTCAACGCCAAGATCCGACAGATAGTCCATTTTATCGATCACGCCCTGCAGGTCTCCGCCGTAAAAATTACGCACGTCCATGCCTCTGATCGGCTCATTCCAGTTCTCGATCCGCCTGACATGCTGATCAATGTAGGCATATTCATCCGTCAGAACATCATTCGTTGGATCACCGTTGCAGAAGCGGTCGACAAAAATCTGGTACATGACGGCTCCCTTTGCCCAGTCCGGTGTGTGGAAGCCAGGTGTGACGCAGAAGGCGTGACCCCCGCGGATTTCACGGGCGAGCCCCAGCCGGTCATAGTAGCAGACGACCGCTCCCAGATGCAGCTCAAAAAAATACTGCACCGGTTCATCTTCCATCGTGAGCCACGCCTCATAGTAGTCAAAGCCGTTCACAGAACTGCCGACATACATAGGAATCCTCTGCGCGTCCGGCGCGGCGCCTGCCCGGTCTGCCGCCATACCGGACTGCCGGCCTGCTACGAGGAATACCGAATCCAGATTGTCCTCTGCTGTCCGGATCCGAATGCGCACCCGTTCACCGGATTCCGGCTCCATCGGCATGACGTATTCTTCTGTACCGTCCGCAAAGATCGCGTCTTTGTCCAGAAGCGGGCGCATGTGCATGATGTAGTCGATCCGTCGTTCAAAATTCATAGTGTGTCTCCTGTTAAGTCTATAAACAGGAAATACTCTGAAACAGAGTACCTTCCTGTCATACCAAAAAAGACGGCCATGAGGCCGTCTTTTTTGAGAAGGTATTTCTTCTTATGGGGTGTAGCAAAAACGATGTGATGTATTGGGGGTTTTTACGATTTATATAATACCATCCCCCTCGCAAAAACGCTACACAATCTTCACAAATTTTGCAATTCATTTTTGTGCAACTTTACCAATCACACTTCGATTTGCTTCGCCTCCGCCTCAAATATAGCCTCAAATTCCAGGCGGTTCAGTTTTTCTTTCTGCATCAGCTGCTCAGCGGTTTCCTCCAGCACATACCTGTGCGCGCTGATCAGCTCTGCTGCCTCCCGATGACATTTCTCAATGATCTGATAAACCTCATCATCAATTTTTGCGGCAACCTTTTCGCTGAAATTCTTTGTCTGACCCCAGTCACGGCCGATAAAGATTTCCTCCGAATCGCTGCCGTAATTGACGAGTCCGAGCTCCGAGGACATACCGTACTGCATGACCATGGAGCGGGCGATCTGCGTGGCCTGCTTGATATCCTGCGAGGCGCCGGTCGTGATGTCATCAAACATCATCTCCTCTGCGACACGTCCGCCGAGGTATACAGTAATGTTCTGCAGCATCTTCCCGCGCGTATTGAATATCTCATCATTTTCCGGCTGGGGCATTGTATAGCCTGCGGCGCCCGGTCCGGTCGGGATAATGGAAATGGAGTAGACCGGATCCATGTCCGGCAGGACATGAAACAGGATCGCGTGACCCGCCTCATGGTACGCGGTAATCCGTTTTTCCTTATCCGAAATGATCTTGCTCTTTTTCTCTGTACCGATTCCAACCTTGACAAAGGCGCCTTTGATATCCTTCTGTGTCAGATAGGCGCGGCCCATCTTCGCGGCCGCGATCGCCGCCTCATTCAGCAGGTTCTCCAGATCCGCGCCGGTAAAGCCGGCGGTCGTCTGCGCGATTTCAGCCAGATCCACGTCATCTCCCAGCGGCTTCCCCTTGGCGTGAACGCGCAGAATTTCTTCGCGCCCGCGCACATCCGGGCGGCCGACCGCGACACGCCTGTCAAATCGCCCGGGCCGCAGAATTGCCGGATCAAGAATGTCCACACGGTTTGTGGCAGCCATCACGATAATATTTTCGTTCGGCCCAAATCCGTCCATCTCGACCAGCAGCTGGTTCAGTGTCTGCTCTCTCTCATCGTGACCGCCGCCCATGCCGCTTCCGCGTCTTCTGGCAACTGCGTCAATCTCATCGATAAAGACAATACACGGCGCGTGCTTCTTCGCGTCCTCGAACATATCGCGCACGCGGGACGCTCCGACGCCGACAAACATCTCAACGAAATCCGATCCGGAGATGGAAAAGAACGGCACGCCTGCCTCCCCTGCCACGGCCTTTGCAAGGAGCGTCTTGCCGGTTCCGGGAGGACCCACCAGCAGCACGCCGGTCGGAATTCTGGCTCCAACCTGCACATATCTCGTCGGGTCTCTCAGGAATTCGACAACTTCCTGCAGTTCCTCTTTTTCCTCCTGCAGACCCGCCACATCATCAAACCGCACCTTTTTATCTGCGTCTGTAGACATCCGCGCGTGGTTTCTTCCGAAATTCATCATGCGGGCGTTCGTGCTGCCCGCCCCGCCGCCCTGGCGGTTCATCATCGTAATAAAAATGATCGCGAGTACCGCGCAGAGAATGATCGGAATCACCAGGGATTCCATCATACCTTCACGGGAGACATTCTTCAGCGTAATCTCCACGCCCTTTTCTTCCAGGCTGCGGACTGCTTCGTTTACATCACTGACAAACACACGCCCCTCAGTGCCGTCGGTGAGCGAAAACTGTACGCTGCCGGTCGGCACCTGCGCGTTCTGCGAAATCACGGCGGACACGATTTCTCCGCCTTCAAGATACTTCTGATACTGGCTGTTTGTGACACCCTCCCGGTTGTCCATGAGCGTGGGAAGGTACAGAAACAGCACAATGAGCACAGCAATTACAAAAAAATATGTGCTCATGCCTCTTCTGCTCGACACGTTGCTTATGACTCCTTTATCTCTTTTTATTCCTCAAAAGAAACCACGCCGATATACGGCAGATCTCTGTATTTCTGGTCATAGTCAAGACCATACCCGACGACAAACTCATTTGGAATATTGAAGCCGGCATATTTGACGTCGACGTTATCGACGACGCGCCGCTCCGGCTTGTCCAGAAGCGTGCAGATCTCCATACTGGCAGGATTTCTCTGAGAAAGCACCTCCAGCAGATAGCTGAGCGTCCTGCCGGTGTCAATGATATCCTCGACGATGATCACGTCTTTTCCTTCCAGCGGCTCATCCAGGTCCTTCACAAACTTCACGACGCCGCTGGAGGTAGTGCCGCTCCCGTAGCTCTGCACGGACATAAAATCCATGCTGACCGGAACGGTAATCCGCTTTGCGAGATCACACATAAAAAATACGCCGCCTTTCAGAACACAGATCAAATGCACACTTCTGCCGGCGTAATCGCGGCTGATCTGTTCCCCGAGCTCACGCACGCGCGCGTCAACTGTCTGTTCGTCCAGAAGAACTCTGATATGCTCTTTCATGTTCCGCTCCTTCTTCTGCCTGTGCAGTGATATAAAGTACCTGTTTTGTGTCATCCCGGACATACGCCCGGGCACTGATTCTGCCTCCGACGATCCAGAGCACCTCGCTGCCGCTTGCCAAAAGGGGGATTTTGTCCCTCTCGGCCCGCGGGATCTTGTGATTGATCATCCAGGCCTTGACACTCTGGCGCTCACCGGCTTCGTTGATTACCAGGTAATCTCCGGGTCTTCGCGTTCGGATAGCAAGACTATTCTTTATATTATCACAATTCAGCCATTTCGTATATGGTTTTTGAGGGATTGGATTTGGATAAATGCAAGTTTCCTCGAATTCGAAGCGGTACCCAAGGCAGCGTATTTCCTGCTTTCTGCCAGGTGACGGGCTTACGGAAAACGCTCCGACACACGCGGCATCAGAGTTTTCGGGCATGCCATCCTTCTGTGTGCCAGTATCATTATCCATCTGCGGTACTGCCATCTGCGGCACTGCCCCCTGCGAAATGCCTTCAGCCTCCCTTCCGGGCAGCCCCGGCGGCTCTTTGCGAACCAGACACAACCGCACCCCGCCATACTCACGGACCGCATGAATCCCGTTTGCCAGACGCGCCTCTCTTCCCGCGTGACCCGCGAACAAATCCAGCACCTTCAAAACATGCACACGCGAAAAGCCATCGGAAGATCCGCTCAGTTTCTCCATAGCTGCCAGTATGATATATCGCCTTAGAATCTCTGCTTCCCGAAAAATCTCCTCATCGAGAAAGATATGCTGACGCACCTGCGCAGTTCCTGACGAATTTGAAGCTTCTCTGTCGTAATTCACCGGAGGAAGTATCTTCCCGGCCTCCCCGGCAATCCACCTGTCGGCAAGCTGCATTGTCTCGGCTGCCTCCGCGATATGCCTAACCGCCTGTCCGTGAACCGTTTGCTCCAGAAGCGGCAGGATATTATGCCGGATGCGGTTTCGCGTGTATGATTCCGACGCGTTAGACTGATCAGTCCGCCACGGAATTCCCTGCTCAGACAGCCATGCCTCAATCTCATCCCGCCGCACGCACAAAAGCGGCCTGATTCGGTCTCCCCGGACCGGCAGCATACCCGACATGCCTGTCAGCCCGGCGCCGCGCGCCAGATGAAACAGAACTGTCTCGGCCTGATCATCCATGTGATGTGCCAGGGCGATCTTCGTCACGCCGTGATTCTGCACACAGTCGTGAAACAGTTCCTCTCTGGCTGCTCTGCCCGCCTCCTCCAGGCCGCCGCTCCGCTCCCGGACGTTTTCTGACCTGCAGAACAGCGGAATCTTCAGCTTCCCGCAGTATGACTCCACAAACGCCTGGTCTCCATCACTCTCCGCGCCGCGCAGATTATGGTTCAGATGACATGCGGCCAGCGTACACGAGATCTCTCCTTCTTCACACAATTCGTGCAGCACGTTGAGAAGGCAGATGGAATCCGCCCCGCCTGAGCAGGCTACACAGACCACGTCCCCGGGAGCGATCATGTCGTGCTCCCTGATAAACGCCAGAATACTTCGCTTGAAATTTTGCATCTGTGAGTTCTCTCCTGAATTGTAGTTTGTCGGGATCGTGCTGTTCTTTGCGCACTCACCGGATCAGTTTCCTCTGACGATCTTCGGCGATAAAAAGACTTACAGGACGAGATGATTAGAGCCGGTTATTGCGCGAGATGGTTATTCCTCCTTATGAATAAACAGCTCGCGCAATTAGCGGGTCTTATCATCTGGCCTGGAAGCTTTTTGCCGGATCGTCAGAGGAAACTGATCCGGTGAGTGCGCAAATAAAAAACCACGATCCCGACAAACATAAATTTCCGCACCTGAAAAGACTGCCATGCCCGGCAGGACATGGCAGTCTGAACAATCACTCGGCTTCCTTAAAGATAATCTCGTCATCCTTAATCAGACCCAGCTTCTCTTTTGCCGCTTTCTCTTTGTACTCATCACTCTGCATATACTTCTGCATCTGCTCGATTTCTTCTGTCCGCTGCTCTTCCGCTTCTGTCTCCTGGGTCAGCAGAGAGATCTGCTGATTGCCTCTGGAGATTTTCTGCCGCATCTGATAACTCTGAAATACAATTACGGCCAGCAGAATCATGGCAGCAGCCAGAATCCCGATCATCGTACGTTTATTTGAATGCATGTATCACCACTCACGTTATAAATAACGGTAGAGGTTCTGCGCCTCTTCCTTCTTTACTGTTTCTTTAACATCCATTACTTCGACTCGGACAGAGTTTGTTCCAAAGAGAATTTCCAGCTGGTCTCCAACCTTCACGGGCGAGGACGCCCTGGCCGGTTTTCCATTCTGGAGGACTCTGCCGGCATCACACGCCTCATTTGCGACTGTGCGCCGCTTGATCAGACGGGATACCTTCAGATATTTATCCAGGCGCATCGCTTATTTAACCAGATCCTTCAGGGACTTGCCGGCTTTGAACTTCGGTGTTCTGGAAGCGCTGATCTCGATGGTCTCGCCTGTCTGCGGATTTCTTCCCTGGCGCGCGGAGCGCTCGGATACTTCAAATGTACCGAATCCGACGAGCTGAACCTTGCCGCCGTCCTTCAGTTCTTCTGAAACTACATCGATAAATGCCTTAACGGCTGCCTCTGCGTCTCTCTTGGAAATACCAGCTTTCTCCGCGATAGCAGCAGCTAATTCTGTCTTATTCATGGTAATACCTCCTAAAAACTTTCTAAATACTACAACTAGTTATATACTGCGTTCTCAGCTTTGTCAAGGAAAACATAAGTAAACTTTTTCCGAACATTTTTCAAACGGAATGTTCACACCTTGTCCGCTCAAAGCATTTTGTCAATAATTGCTCCGATCGCCTCTCCCATGTCTGCTGACTTCTGATCAGCGTCCTCAAGGGACGTGCCCTTGATTCCGTAGTAGAATTTGATCTTTGGCTCTGTTCCGGACGGACGGACGCATACCCACGCGTCATCCTCCAGCTCATAATACAGGACATTTGAGGACGGCAGGCCGGTCGAGGAGGTCTCTCCTGTTTTCAGGTCGACGCGCTTATCTGCCTTGTAATCACGTGTCGCGAGTACCTGATATCCGCCGATTTCAGCCGGCGGATTCTGGCGGAGCTCTGCCATGATGCCCTGAATTTTCTCAAGGCCTTCCTTGCCGGCGAGGCCGATGGATTTAATCGCGTCCTTATAATATCCCAGTCGCTCGTACAGATCGATCATGACTTCCCAGAGCGTCTTGCCCTGCTGCTTGTAATACGCCGCAGCTTCGCAGAGCGCCATCACCGCCACGATCGCGTCCTTATCGCGCGCATGAGTTCCAATCAGGCAGCCATAGCTCTCTTCAAATCCGAAGAGGTACGTGCCTTTTCCGCTCTCCTCGAACTGAAGGATCTGCTGTCCGATGTATTTGAACCCGGTCAGGACCTCAATGAAATTCACGCCGTAGTACCGCGCAATCGCTCCGGCCATATTGCTGGAAACGATCGTCGAGATCAGAGCGCCGTCCTCCGGAAGTCCCTTCAGCGCCTTGCGCTGGCCGATCTCATAATCGGCAAGCAGGCAGCCGGACATGTTTCCTGTCAGATCATGATAATTGCCTTCCGCGTCCTTTACGCGCACGCCGAGGCGGTCTGCGTCCGGGTCAGTCGCCAGGACAAGATCCGCGTCCAGCTCCTTTGCGAGTTCCAGACCAAGCACAAACGCATCCTCCGACTCCGGATTCGGATACGGACAAGTCGGGAAGTCGCCGTCCGGCAGACGCTGCGCCTGCACCGGATAAACGTGCTCAAATCCCAGCTGCCGCATGATCTTGCGGGCGGGAATGTTGCCTGTTCCGTGGAGCGGCGTATAGACAATTTTCAGTTCCTTTGCCATGGCCTGAATTGCCTCCGGGTGAAGAACCTGGCTCTTCAGCGCCTCCATATACGGCTCGTCGATATCAGCGCCGATCACCTGATAAAGATCTGCCACGACGGCGTCATCCTTTTCCATAGTCAGGACATCTGCCCAGTCTGTGACAGCCTGCACCTCTGCCATGATACCGGTGTCATGCGGCGGCGTAATCTGCGCGCCGTCCTCCCAGTA
>JAFVEX010000037.1 GCA_017475785.1 Eubacterium sp.
ATGACGATCGTCATCCCGTATTCGCGGTTTAGCCGCCGCACCAGTTCCAGAATTTCAATCTGATAGCGAATATCGAGATAGGTAGTCGGCTCATCTAGAAACAGGATTCCAGTACTCTGCGCGAGAGCCATCGCGATCCAGACACGCTGGCGCTGACCGCCGGAAAGCCGCGCGATCTCTCTGTCCCGGTATGCGGCGGTGTCGGTAACTTCCATTGCCCACTCAATGGCTCGTGTGTCTTCCTCTATCTCATCCTGCATCAGACGAATATATGGCGTCCTTCCAAATGACACCAGCCGCTCAACAGTTATGTCGTCCGCCGCAGTGTTATACTGATGGACAATTGAGACCTTACGGGCATATTCCCGGATATTCATATTCGCAATATTTTTGCCGCGCAGAAAGATCTTCCCCCTGCCCGGGACAAGATTTTTGGTCATCAGCGAAAAAAGTGTGGATTTTCCGCATCCGTTGGCACCCATGATTGTCGTAATTCTTCCCTTCGGAATCATCAGACTGACGTCCTTCAGAACAGGCCTCTGCTTCCCGTAGGCAAACGCAAGATTTCTGACTTCCATTTCCGGCAGTTCTGCCATTCCTTCCGGCAGTTTTGTATTTTCAGCCATTACGGCTCCTTTCCAGACATCCATGACAGGCAGCTCCGAGATACATTCCTTCCCCATCCGGACTTCACTGATATTTCTTTGTGCGGCGAAGCAGAAAGACAAAGAACGGGCCGCCCACGACACTCATGCAGATCGCGGGGGATATTTCCGCCGGCGCGGCGATCGTCCTGCCGATCGTATCTGCCACCAGAAAAGCAAATGCGCCAAACAGCATAGAAAAAGGAATCAGCACTCTGTGTTCGCTGCCGACGAGAATTCTGCCGATATGCGGGACGATCAGTCCCAGAAAGCTGATGGCGCCGGCCACAGCGGTTGAAATGCTGGCCAGGCAGACCGCAATCAGCGAGAGCAGAAGTCTCGTCTGATTGACATTGACGCCGAGACTCCTGGCAGTCCTGTCTTCCAGAGACAGGAGGTCGCACTTTCCCGAAAAGACGCAGGCCAGAATCAGGCCGGCCAGGGTGTAGGGAAACAGTGTCCGCACGTCATCCCAGGTTTTCATGCTGATGTTGCCGCTCGCGACAGCAACCATCCGCTCGATATTGCCGCCGGACAGCGCGTTGAACGTCTCTGTCAGTCCGGTAAACATCGCGTTGATCGCGACGCCGACCAGGATAATCCGCAGCGGGCTTAACCCGCCCTTCCAGGAGAGGCTGTAAACCAGAAAAAACGCGAACACGCCGCCCAGAAACGCGAACAGCGGCGTAAAGAAATACAGCTGAGGCAGCACCGCGATGCACAGAACTGTGACAAAGCTCGCGCCGCTGGAGATGCCGATGATGCCGGGATCGGCCAGCGGATTTTTGAGCACAGCCTGAAACAATGCGCCTGAGACGGCGACCCCTGCGCCTGAGAGCATGGCGATGATAATACGCGGAAAACGCAGGTCAAAAATGGTCGAAACCGTCTCGTTGTATTCAACGAACAAGCCTCTGACCAGCTCCCGCAAAGACACCTTCAGGCTGCCTGTGTTGACCGCCAGGAAAAACATCCCCAGCAGCAGGCAGCTCATGACCACAAATGAAGCGATACGTCTGATCTGCCTGTGCCTGACCCGGATTTTATCTTCGTCTGTCCGCATTGTATTCCGCTCCTGTCTGAATATTTAAGAATCTGTGCCGGCTGCTTCCGCCGCTAAGAATCTGTTCCGGCTGTTTCCGCGGTTAAGAAGCTGTTCCGGCTGCTTCCGCCGCTTTGACGGCTTTGTTGCTGTTCTCCTGTGCTTTCTGCTCATCGGCCTGATTCTCGGGATACAGAATCGGCTGCAGCTCATCCAGTGCGTCCGGATAATTAAATTTCACACTCATCCCGAAGTTTTCATACGTCAGGTCATATACGCGGCCGGACCTGACAGCTTCGAAATGTTTCCAGATATCATTTGTCTCGAAGTCTTCCCGGAACATCTCAATCACCTGATCCGGCAGCGCATGCGCGCAGCGGAGGATCACATCCGGCTCCTTTGTTTTCATGTCCTCGGTATTGACCGTCAGAAATTCCTTTGTGGTTCCGGCGTAAACATTCTCTCCTCCCGCAAGCTCCACCAGGCTCCCGACGTAAGAATTTTCAGTCGCAATGATATAGGATCCCGGGAGTCCCATCAGGATCAGCACCTTCGGCGCCTGCTTCCCTTCATTTTTTCTGCGGTATACCTCATAGAAATCCGTAAATTCATCGACCAGCTTCTGTGCCTGCCCTTCCCGGTCAAAGATGTAACCCATCTCCTGAATGGATCTGTACATGCCCGGCACACTTCTGGTGTTGACAAACGCCCATTCCGAGCCGATCGCGTCGTATTTCGGCTGCAGATCTCCCTGCAGACTGACCGGGCTGAAAATCCAGTCCGGCTTCAGCGAGCTGACGATTTCCATATCCGGGCTCATCGCGGTACCGACTACTGTCACGTCCTGATACCACTTTGGAATCACTGAGATCGCGCTGGAACAGACGCCCACAAGATCCAGTTCCAGACGGTCGCAGATATCCGCCACTGCCGGCGAGGTCGCAATCAGTCTCGGCGCGCGGCCCAGCCCTTCCACCAGTGCTCTGGCAGCCTCCACTGCATCCAGCTCTGATGGATTCTTTACCGCCAGCAGCTCATTTACGATCTCGCTTGATGAGCTGCGCGTGTTGTCAAACCCTCCAGCGTTTGCGGTTCCGGAGACAGCGGCGTTCGCGGCTCCGGAAACGGCAGCGTTCACGGTTCCGGAGACAGCGGCTTTCGTAGTTCCAGAAACAGCGGCATTCGCGGCTCCGGAAACAGAAGCATTCGCGCTGCGCGCCCCGCAAAACACAAAGAACATCGCAAAAAGACCGATTATCAATCTGGCGCTGTATCTCAGGCACCTGCCCGAATCCGCTCCGGATCTGCCATCTTTCTTATTCATTATAAAGGTCATCATAATCATCGGGATCCTTTCCCGCGCCTGAGCCGGTTTTTTTTCGGAATACATACAGGATTCCGGCACCTGCAAGCATCAGGATTCCCCCAATGAGGACGCCTGATACCACATTGATCAAAATCTGCTCACCAACTGAACGTGCCTGCACGTTTGGCTGAGCTGCATCCGCAGATCCTTCCTCACTGCCGCTGCTCTGATCCATGCCGTTATTCTCACTTCTCCCGGAATCTGATGTATCTGTATTTGATTTTTCCGTAGACAGACTCAGCCCCGCCTGTCTGTCTACTCCTCCGTCTGTACCGTCCTGTACAGTGCTCTGGCTCTGCTCCGCTGATTCGTCTGTGCCATCCTGCGGTGTGCTCCGGCTCTGCTCCGCTGATTCGCCCGTGCCATCCTGTGATGTGCTCTGTCTCTGCTCCGCTGGTGTCTGGCCTGCGGTCTGCTGACCAGCGTCATTCTGCCTGTCCGCACCGGTCTGCTGACCAGCGTCGTTTTGCCTATCCGCCCCGGTCTGCTCTTCCCGGGAAGGCGCCGTGACCATCGTGGCTTTCATGCTGCCTGCCCCCTCTGTTCCGGATTCTGCGTAATTGTCCGGATAGAAGTAGTAGACGACACTTCTCCCCATCGGAGTCACCATCATCGTGCCGCGAACAACACACTGATCAGAAGGAACTTCCATCGTAATATCCCATGTTTTCCCGTTATTGTCAGTTCCCTCACCTGTTATTCCGATCGGAGGATCTGTCCATTCGGTATCACCCCACTGCTGCACCTGAAATGTGTGATCCGTTGTATAATCCACAAGTGAAAGACGCATGGTAAGATAATACTTCCCGCTGTCTGTAACCTCGAGCATGCCTTCTGTACTGACACAGCCCTCCACCATTCCCTGGCCTGTCGCGTAGGCGGCTTCGCCGCCGGCATCTTCGATTACGCCGCTGACGGGATGCCTGTAACAGGGATGAATGGTACAGGCGTATACACGGCCGGACGCCGCGCGCACACCGGCGGCACCAAGCCAGAGTGACACAATAAAAGCGGCCACGGCTGCCAGTATTGCGATACCTGTGTTTCTCCTGTTTCTTATCACGGCTTTTTCCTCAATCTGCCCGGCACAAGAATTTTTCTTCTCCGCAATTCATTCAGAATCAGTCCCGCGATGATGACCGGCGTGCCGATTCCCATTGGCTTTGCCATCTTCCGAAGCGGCGGTTCCGGCGTTTCCTCCGCCTCATCGGCAGTTCCAGCTTGGTCAGAGACCGTCTCTTCTTCGCTGCCCTCTGCCTCTGATGCTGACGATGCGCTGTATGTGCTTTCCCCGCCGGTTCCGGCGTCCGCGTCCGGGCTGTCCAGACTTCCAAGACCGCTAAGCGCGCTCTCACCGGCCCCTTCGCTCTCGTCATCTTCTTCATCCGCGTCCGGGGCATCCACGGAGGATTCCTCCAGATCTTCTTCATCCGGCAGGGAGCCCTCCAGCGTAGAACCTCCAAGCGGCGAGCCGCCTGAAGCCGCCCCGGCTGAAGACGTCCCTGTGCTGCTTCCTGTACTCCCGGCACTGGCTGTACTTCCGGGCAGCGAACTTCTCCCAGAAGAGGTACCGGATGTCCCCGCGGAGGTACCCGAATTCCCCGCCGATGCTGCTGTACCGCCGGATGAGGCCGAGAAACCTGTCGTCACACTGTTCAGATCCAGCTTCAGGAATACCGGCTGGGTTCCGGTTCCGGCGGAGATCGATTCCATGATCGGCACAAATACCTGCAGCGGAACGAACCCGTCCTGCATAGCCTCCGGAATCAGCGGAACAGTCACTGTCTTCGGATAATCCGTCCCGAGGTTATCCTTCAGCCTGTTTCCGGACGCGTCCGTCTGGTACGACTCCACGGCCGCCTCGGCAAGTGAACCCTGCGGACTTCCGTTGCCGTCAAGGGTATATCCGCTCTGGAAGTAGCGAAGTTTTCCCAGATATCCAAGCATATTATTGATCTGAAGTCCGCGGAATTCGATCGTGACCGCATACGCGCCGCCAGAAACTGTCAGCTTTATGGCGTGGTTAATCGCGTCGTTCGACATCGAGGCGGTCTGCCTGTCAATTTTGACCATGCTTCCGGTGATTGTATACTCCCCGTCTGCCAGCGAACGAAAATCTGCCTTCTGCCCTGTACCGGCGGCATTCTGTGACCCTGAGCCCGCCGCTGTGCTTCCGGACGTGGTTTTCGAGGAGGCTGCCTTCTTACCAGTTGTCTTTTTTGCGCTCGATTTTGTGGTTTTTGTATTTTTTTTGCTGCCGGAGCCGGACTTACTGCCTGTTTTCGCTTTACTGCCGGACTTGGAGGCCGTTTTCTTCTTCAGCGCTTTGATGGCGGCGTTGATTTTTGCCGTCTGTGCGTCTACCTGTTTCTGCGTGGCATTGCTTTTTTTGTACACCTTATTTGCCGCCGTCTTTACCTTCTTCAGCTTCGCAAGCGATGCTTTTGTATAGAGCGACGTTTTTTTCAGGCGTGCATTGGCTTTTTTGATGGCTGCCGCCAGTTTCTTTTTATTTGCCGTTATTTTTTTCAGTGCCTTGATCGCGGCGTTGATCTTTTTTGTCTGCGCGTCTGTCTGCTCCTGCGTAGACGTGTACTCCTCATAGACAATGCTGCCGGCTTTGCGCGCGGCTTTCAGATTCTTCAGGGATGCCGCGGTGTATACCGATGTTTTCACCAGATATTTGTCTGCTTTCGCGATCGCAGCTGACAGCTTCGTTTTGTCGGCAGCTGCCCGGATGGAAAACATCGTGCAGATATGGTTCAGTGCGTCGACTGTCGCGTCAATCTCTTTCTGCGTGATATTCATATCGTCCACAGCGGCTTCTCCTGACTCTGCCGCGGCAGTAATCAGCTGCTTCTCCGCCTCGGTACAGGACTTGCTGACCTTGCCGGAGCTCATGGCTGTCAGCCAGGAGCGAATGAGGTTCGTTTTTTCCTTCAGAACCGTGCGGTCTGTATCCGTTCCGGAAATCTGCTTCATTGTATCCCAGTCGATTTCCAGCTTTGCAAACTGGGTTCCGCTTCCTGCCGAGATGGACTCCATGACAGAGACATACACCTGAACATAGAAGCTGCTCTGGGAAAAATCGACAGGCATTGTTACAACATGCGGATATTTTTTCCCGCGCATCGACGGATCCAGTCCCGTTTTCGGATCATTGTAATCGTCGACCAGCTCATACCATGACGCGACAGGACACGCAGCAGGTGTCTCCTTCGCGGGAACAGATGATCCGGTATATCCCGGAAAATAGTTCAGCTTTCCGAGATAACCCGTAAAGGAGATGGAGCCCAGCTTTGCCGTCAGGGCAGTGAACTCAATCCGCAGAACTGGCTTTCCGCCGGTCACAATTACCTGAAACGGCTTTTTGAGCGCGTCGTTTCCCATTGAAGACTGACCTGCAGACGTCGCGTGCATCAGCCTGCCGCTCACCGTGTAGGTTCCGTCGTAGTTTCCTGACTGTGCTTTTTTTAGCGCTGACTCCGAAGATTCTTTTGTCATCAGCGCGGTAAACGTGCAGACGAGAAGCTTTTCTGCCTGTGAAAGCTGTGAATCCTGCGCGCTTTTATCCGCTGACACAGACTCCGCCGCCTTTATTGCCGCGCGGAACAGCGCGGCACTCTTTACCGTGTACCCGCTGAGGTCTCTTGATTTTGCGTCCTTGATGGTTGCGTTCAGGTTCGCCCTGGCAGAATCTGTCTTTGCTGCAGGGGTCGGCGTGGGGGTCGGGGCCGCGGTTGCATCTGAAGTCGGAGTACCGGACTGCGCTCCGGCGGTGTCTGATGCCTGGGAAGCGGACTGTGTACCTGCCCCATCTGAGGTCTGGACAGATGACTGCGTTCCCGCCCCATCTGAGGTCTGGGCAGATGACTGCGTTCCCGCCCCATCTGAGGTCTGGGCAGATGACTGTGTACCCGCCGTGTCAGAGGTCTGAGAACCAGGCTCGCTTCCGGACAGAGCCGGAGACATGGACGCGCCGGACACCCCGCCGGAATCGGATGCCGGGGCTGTGGATTGTGCCGGATCTTCAGCATCTGCCAGAGGCGCGCCCTGATCTTCCGCTTCGGAAGACATTCCGGCTCCGTCAGCCGTCTGATCAGACGCACCTGCCTGTACTCCGTCAGATACCTGCGGCGTCTCATCATTCTGAGATCCCGCGGCGGCCTCCTTATTACTTTCCGCCTCCATATCCGGCGCCGGATCGGACTGTTCCGGGTTTTCTTCCGCTGAACCGGACTGCGTCTGCTGGCTGTACGCAGAATCATCAGCAGATAGCTCATGCTCAGGATCTGTCATTCCGTCTTCTGCCTGTGAATAGCCGGCTGTTTTCTGCCTGCCGGGAGCTTCCTCCACCTCCATACCACGTACCGGGGCAGATATTGTAAAAATAATTGTGGCAGCCAAAAAGACTGCCGCTGCTTTTTTCAGATTGATCATTGCGCGCATTTCTCCACTTTTAGTTAGTGAGTTCTAATCCAAATATAGCGATTCCGTTTGCTTTTGTAAACCTGTTTTTTTCGTTTCGTGACCTGTGCTCACAAAAAAAGAACCGGAGCGTTTATGCTTCGGTTCTTCCAGCTTATTCCCGTTCCAGGTTCATGAACTTTGTAAAATCAGGCAGCCACACGAGATTGACCGTCCCGATCGGGCCGTTTCTCTGTTTTGCGATGATAATTTCGCAGATGCCCTTCATGTCGGAATCCTTTTTGTAGTAATCATCGCGGTAGAGGAACATGACGACATCGGCGTCCTGCTCGATTGCGCCGGATTCACGCAGGTCCGACAGAATCGGCCTGTGATCGCCCGTCCGCTGCTCAACCGCGCGGGACAGCTGCGAAAGCGCGACAACCGGCACATCCAGCTCTCTGGCGAGCGCCTTCAGCGAGCGCGAAATCTCTGAAATCTCCTGCTGGCGGTTGTCACTCCCGCGCGACCCCGATCCGCTCATCAGCTGCAGGTAATCGATCATGACGATATCCAGGCCGTGCTCCAGCTTGTATTTCCTGCACTTCGTCCGCAGCTCGCGCACCGTGATGCCGGGCGTGTCGTCTATGATCATCTTTGAGCCGCCAATAATACCGGCTGTCTCGATCAGACGCGCCCACTCGTCATCTTTGAGATTTCCGTTTCGCAGGCTCTGGGAATTGACGCGTGACTGCATCGCGAACAGACGGTTCATCAGCTGGTTTTTTGACATCTCCAGGCTGAAAATCGCCACGGATTTGTTCTGCTTCAGTGCCATATATTCCGCTATATTCAGGACAAACGCAGTCTTTCCCATTGAGGGACGCGCTGCCACAAGAATCAGGTCTGAATTCTGAAGGCCGGAGGTCTTGTAGTCCAGATCCGTAAAGCCCGTGGCAAGCCCCGTGACATTGCCCCGCGTCCTGGAAGCCTTCTCGATGGTCGACAGTGTGTCCATCACCACCTGACGGATCGGGACAAACTCGCTCGTGTTCTGCTTCTCGAAGATCTGGAACATGTTTTTTTCCGATGTCTCCAGAATCTCCTCAATCGGCTCGTTGTCCTGATAGCAGGTATTTTCGATCTTTTCCGCCTCGCGGATCAGGCTGCGGAGTATGCTCTTTTCCCGGACGATCTGCGCGTAATACCGGATGTTTGCGGAGGTCGGGACAGCGGTCAGCAGATCCCTCACAAATTCCATGTCCGAAATCTCTGGCGGGACGTCTTTTTCCTTCAGACGGTTCTGCAGCGTGATGACATCCACTGCTTTTCCGGCGTTGTAGAGATCTGTCATCGCCTCAAAGACCACGCCATACTGCGGCTGGTAAAAATCATCCCGCCCCAGAATTTCCGAAGCAGTCATGATCGCCTCCCGCCCCATCAGCATGGATCCGATGACCGACTGCTCGGCCTCGGTGCTGTGCGGTAATATTCTTCTGACTGCTGCTTCTTCCATGCGTCTTCGTCCTTCTGGTATTCGCTTTCTGTTTTAAACTATAATCAATGACAAACGTATTTTGACGTTGACCAGATTATGCTTCTGTGACGTCAACCTTCAGCTTTGCGGTCACCTTCTGATGCAGGCGGATCGGCACCTCTGTCGTGCCGAGCTCCTTGATCGGCCCGTCCAGCTGTATTTTCTTCTTGTCCAGCTCAAAGCCGAACTGCTTCTTTGCCTCATCCGCGATTTCCTTCGCGGAGATCGAGCCAAACGCGCGTCCGCCTTCGCCGATCTTAATCTTCATTGCCAGACGCTTTTCGGCGATCTCAGCCGCAAACCGCTCAGCCTCTGCCAGCGCTTCCTGCGCGAGCTTCTCCTCATGCGCATTGCGCAGCTTCAGGTCGTTGAGGTTTTTGGGCGTCGCCTCCACGCCGAGCTTCTTCGGCAGAAGCATATTGCGCGCGTATCCGTCGCTGACCTTGACGATATCGCCTTTTTTTCCAAGTGATTTAACGTCTTCCAGAAGTATTACTTTCATAATCCAGACTCCTCTGATTCATGCAATTTCAATATATTTTACGTTTTTATGTATCGCTGTTTGCAGCCCGTTTCCGGCGCGGCTTCTCACAGCTCTCCTGCCTCAAGCATCTCGTCCAGTGTCTTCTTGAGCTGCTCGATCGCTTCATCAATCGTCATGCCGTCAAGCTGGCATCCGGCCATGTTCAGATGTCCGCCGCCGCCCATGCGCTCCATGATAATCTGTACGTTGACCTCATCGATTGCGCGCGCACTGATGTAAATCCGGTTGTCGTATTCTGTCAGCACAAAGGAGGCGTGTACGCCGATAATGTTCAGCAGAGCATTTGCGGACTGGGAAGCCACGATCGTCGGGCTGTCAATCCCGTCCACGGGGCATTTGGCGATTGCGAAGCGGTCCCGGTAAAGAATCGCGTTCCGGATCGTCTCTCCGCGCGCCCGGTAGTCGTTCATATTCTCGCGGAACAGCTTTCTGACGCGCGTAACATCCGCGCCATTTTTCCTGAGAAAGGCCGCGGCTTCGAAGGTCCGCACGCCGGTCTTCTGCATAAAGTTGTCCGTATCAATCATGACGCCGGCGTAAAGCGCGTCTGCCTCGATGTTCCTGATCCGGACGCCCTCCGAAAAGTACTGCAGTATCTCCGCCACCATCTCGCAGCTGGATGACGCGTACGGCTCGATGTAGGAAAGCACCGCGTTCCGGATCGTATCGCCGCTCTGACGGTGATGATCCAGAACGACAATCGTCTTTGTCTTGCGCAGCAGCGGCGGGCACTCTGTGTAACCCGGCTTGCTGGTATCCACGACAATCAGCAGCGTGTCATTGTTTACCAGCTCTTCTGCTTCCTCTTTTGTCAGGAACATTTCCTGATTGAAATCCGGGGACTCGCGGAAAAGATCAATCAGCGGCCGCATAGATGACGTGATCTGCCCGATCACAATGTGAACCTTCTTGTTCAGCGTGCGGGCCGCGCGGTACAGACCGACTGCCGCGCCAAACGCGTCCGCGTCAATCAGCTGATGTCCCATGATGACGATCTCATCCGCCGCCTCGATGAATTCCTTAAGGGCATGCGCCTTGACGCGCGCCTTGACGCGCGTGCTCTTCTCGACAGCCTCTGTCTTTCCGCCGTAGAAATAGTTGCTGTCGCGGTCCTTGACCACCACCTGGTCGCCGCCCCGGCCGAGCGCAAGGTCGATCGCCGTGCGCGCAGCCTCAAAATTCTCCGTCAGCGTGCCCGCATTGACGCCGATGCCGATGCTGATGGTCACCTCCATGTAATTGCCTATGTTGACGGCCTTGACATTCTCGAGGATACTGAACCGGAGATTCTTTAGTTCATCCAGAGACCGGTTGTGCATGACAAGGATGTATTTATCCTTCTCAAAGTTTTTCACCACGCCGTCCAGATCGTGGAAATACTTGGTGATGCGCCGCTCAATCAGCGCAGTCAGAAGGGAACGCCGAACCTCCTCAACGGAATCCAGCGCTTCCTCATAGTTGTCGATATAGATCAGACCCGCGACCATCGCCTCGTCGCGGTATTTCTGCATATAGCGGTGCAGCTCTGTCTGATCGTACAGGATAAACGCGTACAGAACGACATCATCTGCCGCGTTCACGCTGGCAAATCCGGAATCCGCGAGCAGCTCGCCCGCCTCAATCCGCCGGATCTGCGCGATAAAAAACTGTTTTCCGTACAGAAGCTCCACCTCACGCGGCTCTGTCCCTTCGGGAAACAGATCTGCGGTAATCCCGGGGAACAGACCGCTGACTGACTTCTGCAGTCCCTCATTCTGGACGCCTGTCAGGTTCGAAAAGGCGTCATTCACCCAGAGAAGCTTTCCCTTTGTGTTCGCGATTGCGTAGGGAAGGGAAAGATCCCTGAGCAGCCGCTGCTGAAGCTGCCCGTACTCAGAAGCAAACCCCACCATCTGTGCCATCAGTACATGCTTTCGAATCGTAAAAACAAGCACCTGCAGCAGCAGATACATCAGCAGCCCGACCGTCATCACGGCGCCTGCCCGCCGGCTGATCGTATAGACACCGATATTAAACAAAACAAGCACAAATATCAGCCAGATCGGCCCGACCAGATAGCGCTTAAATGAAGCACTGATGTTTTTATCCGACATCTTTAATTAACCTCAAAGCGGGCGGCATGCGTTTGCACTGCAGCCGCCCGTACTTCGTCTGTCTTTTTGCTGCGGGAACAGTCCGGATCAGATGCCGGCACATGCCCCCTCTTGTTCTGCCGATATTCAGGATACGGCGCCTGTCCGCGCCTCACCGAAGAACCCGCTGTTTACTGGAACGGCAGCTCCTCGTCGATTCCATCCGGAATGTTCATGAACCCGTCCGGAGAATCCATGCCGAACCCGCCCGATGACGGAGCCGGTCCCGGCGCCGGAGCCGCGTTCTGCGGCGCGCTGTAAGCTGCGCTGTTCGCGTCGCTCGCGCCCTTGCTCTCGGCAAATTCCTGATCCTCTATCACGACATCCGTCGTGTAGACTCGGTTTCCCTCGCGGTTTGTGTAGCTTCCCGTCTGGATTCTGCCGGAAACCACAATCTTTACACCCTTGCGCAGATACTTTTCCGCAAATTCCGCCTGCCGTCCAAACGCGACACAGCTGATGAAATCCGCGCTCTGCTGGTTGTCATCTCTGCGGCGTCTGCGGTCAACGGCAAGTGTATACCTTGCAACTTCCATTCCGTTCTCGCCCTGCGAATAACGGATATCCGGGTCGCGTGTCAGGCGTCCCATCAAAATAACTCGATTCATAACATACCTCTTGTTCGGGATTTTTTACGGTAATAAAGATAGCATAATTGTCCCCGAAAGTCAATCGGCCGCCCCCTTCGAAGATCCCTGCCTTGAATGAAAAACTAAATTCTACCCAGTGCCGGAATTTAGTCTTTCACAAATGCACTGATTCCTGTAGCATGTTATATTGTCTCCTACTCCGCAGTAGAAAGAGGCAATTATGTCAAAGTCTATACCCGGAAATCA